>CAIYFP010000405.1 GCA_903925515.1 uncultured Verrucomicrobiota bacterium | reverse complement strand
GGTCGTCCAACTCCGCTGGGGCCACCACGATCCCGGGTTGGGCGGGTTCCATCGGCCCGGGGGCGTCGAATGAAAGTTCCCAGTTGCTCCAATTCCGCACAGAGACGGCCCAGGGCGCCTTGTTCTCGGTTCTTCCGGTCGTCGACCTCGGCGGTCGCTTGTCGTTCACACCGGCCGCGGGTGCTGTTGGCACAGCGACCGTCACGGTGCGCCTTATGGACGACGGTGGCACATCCCGTGGCGGGCGGGATCGGACCGCCGACCAAACGTTTCTGATCGTGATCACCGATCCCATGAATCAGCCCCCGCGGTTGGGAACGTTGGTCGATCTGACGGTTCCCGAGGATGCGCCGATCACGGTATCCCTGCAGATTTCCGATGCTGAGACTCCGGCGGTGGACCTTCGTGTCAGTGCTTCCAGTTCCGACCAGACCGTGGTCCCGGACTCCGGACTTCAGATCGAAGGTGCCGGTTCCAATCGGAGGTTGAGGATTCTGCCTTTGCCAGAGGTCGGTGGACGAACGCGGATGACCCTCGTCGTCGACGACGGGGCCTACCAGATTCGAGAAACCTTCTGGCTCACGGTTGTGACCACCAACGACCCGCCGCGGATCTTGATTCAACAGCCATTGACCACGGCCGAGGATACCCCGATATCAGTGTCCGGTTTAGGCATTTCGGACCCGGACGCTGGTTTGGCATCGATGGAGATGGATCTCACCGTATCTTCGGGTGTCCTACGTTTGGGATCCTTGGGCGGCGCCACCCCCATCGGCGACGTAACCGGTCAAGGGAGCATCGCGTTGCGAGGCACGTTGACCCAACTGAACGAGGCGTTGGCGAGGCTCGCCTACGAGCCTGCATCCGATTGGTTTGGTCCGGTGGACGTGCGTGTCAGGGTCAACGATTCCGGCGATACACGGTCTCCGGGGACGGAGACCGTCGTCACCGCCTGGGTCGTTACCGCGGTGAACGATGCGCCGGTGGCGACAGCCCAAGCGGTGACCACCGATGAGGATGTGCCCAAGGCCATCACGTTGGCGGGCACCGACGTGGAGGGATCGGCGCTGACCTATGTGGTGGTGAGTGCCCCGACGAAGGGTGTCTTGAGTGGGACCGTTCCCAACCTGACCTACACGCCGAATGCGAATGGGAGCGGTTCGGATTCGTTCACTTTCAAGGTGAACGATGGCACGTTGGATTCCTCGTTGGCGACGGTGGCGATTACCATCGCAGCGGTGAACGATGCGCCGTTGTTCCAGGTGATCAGTGACCGGAGTGGCAAAGAGGGGCAGTTGCTGGAGTTTCGCTTGGCCGCAACCGATCTCGACAATCCGATCGAGTCCCTCGCTTTTCGGATAGTGTCGGGTCCCGCAGGGATCTCCGTGGTCGCCGATCTTTTTTCATGGACTCCGAGCGAGAGCCAGGGAGGCATCCGTCACGTCATTCGCTTGGCGGTTTCAGATGGTTCATCCTCTACGACCAATGAATTCGGCATCACCGTCTCTGAGGAGAACAGCCCTCCGCGCTGGAACGATATCGCACCGGTCACGATCTCCGAAAACCTCCCGTTCGAACTGACCCTGAGGGCTATCGATACCGATGAACCGATCCAACTCCTCCGCTACATGCTTCTCAATGGACCGGACGGCGCGTCTTTGAGCGAGGAGGGCAGGTTCATCTGGTCGCCGACCGAGAGGCAAGGGCCAGCGACTTGGACCGTGCGCGTCGCAGTGACTGACGGCGAAGCTGAGGCCAGTTCTTCGTTCACCATCACGGTGGAGGAGTCCAACCAGATGCCGGCCTTTGTCGGATTGGAGGACGTCACGCTGGTCGGTGGTGTGCCCTACACTCAAGTCCTGCTCGGGGCGGATCCGGACATTCCTGCACAGCCGCTGCAATTCCGTTGGATCGAAGGTCCAGTGGGTTCGGGTGTCACCAATGGGGTTTTCTTCTGGACGCCTGGAACAGTGTCCTCCGAGGTGATCCAAACCGCTGCGCTTGCCGTGAGCGACGGCCTGGTGAGCGTGACCAACCGCTTCAATCTCCGTTTGAAACCTGCCAGTGGTGGCCCCTCGTTTGTGGGTTTGGCCACTGCCGTCATTCCGGAAGGAGCGCCCTACCGGCAGGTGTTCAGGGCGACGCACCCTCAACTTCCGGAGGCGGCGTTGGTGATGCGATTGATTTCCGGTCCCTCCGGAGCCGTCCTCCAGGGCAATGCCTTGGTGTGGACTCCCGTTGAGGAACAGGGGCCGGGCACCTATCCGGTGCGCGTGTCGGTCAGTGACGGGGTCAACGCGGTGACCAACGGGTTCGTGCTCGTGGTCCAGGAGGTGAATGCACCGCCGGTCTTCACGGTTCCGACGAACGCGGTGATTCCCGAGTTGGTGGCGTACACGCAGGTGCTCCGGTACAGCGATGCGGATCTGCCGGTGCAGTCGTTGAACCCGCGATTGGTGTCCGGGCCTGTCGGTGCCCGGATCGTCGGGGACACCTTCTCTTGGACGCCGACCGAGGCGCAAGGGCCGGGGACCAATGTCATCCTCGTGGCGGTGAGCGATGGGATCGAGAGTGTGACCAATGCCTTCACGGTCGTGGTGAGGGAGGTCCCGACAGCACCGTCACTGGCTTTGATGGTGGATCGTGAGGTGCCAGAATCGGCGGACTTCGTGTGGGCGATTCCCGGGGTGGACTCCGACCTGCCGGCGCAGGTGCTGACCTACCGGATGCTGGAGGGGCCCGTGGGTTCTGTGCTGACGAACGGGGTGTTCGCCTGGACTCCGAGCGAGACCGATGGCGGATCCCAGGCGGTGTTGAGCGTTGCGGTGAGCGATGGGAATACGAGCGTAACCAATCGGGTGACATTGACGGTGTTGGAGGTGAACCGTGCACCTGTGCCGACCCCGATGGGGACCCGGCGCGTGAGCGAGGGGAACCAGCTCGCGTTCACGGTTTTGTCGACGGATGCAGACTTGCCTGCGCAGAGACTCCACTACACCGCCGTTTCCGTGCCTGCCGGGATGACCGTGTCGAGCAACGGGGTGGTGAGTTGGCGTCCGACGGAGGCGCAGGGTCCGAGCACGAACGTGGTGCTGGTGCGCGTGACCGATGACGGCAAACCGGCATTGAGCGCGACGAACGCGATCGAGATCGTGGTGCGTGAGGTGAACACCGTACCGGTGTTGGCGGCGGTGGGCGACGCCACTGTGGACACGATGTCGGAGTTGAGGGTGACCCTGTCGGCATCGGACGCCGACCTTCCGTCGCAACCCCTGGTGTATCGGTTGGTGACGAGCCCGCCGGGGATGACGTTGGGGGCCGGGGGAGAGTTGCGTTGGATTCCGACGATGCAGCAGGCAGGACGGTATCCGGTGACGGTTTCCGTGGGCGATGGGTTGGCGAACGTGGAACGGTCGTTCACGGTGACGGTGAGGTTGTCGAACGTGGCGCCGGTGTTGACGGCGGTTGGGACCAGGCGTGTCAGCGAAGGAAACCTCTTGAGTTTCGCGTTGAGCGCCACGGACGCGGATGTTCCGGCGCAGCGTCTGGTCTACGGCCTGGTGCAGGGTCCCGAGGGACTGGCGGTGGGCACCAACGGGGTGGTGAATTGGCGTCCGACGGAGGCGCAGGGCCCGAGCACGAACGTGGTGCTGGTGCGCGTGACCGATGACGGCAAACCGGCATTGAGCGCGACGAACTCGATCGAGATCGTGGTGCGTGAGGTGAACCTGGCGCCGGTTCTTGAGGGGATTTCGAACCGGACGGTGAAGCTGCCCGGTGGCGTGGCGCTGTCCCTGAAGGCGACGGATGCCGACCTTCCTGTGCAGGTCCTGACCTTTGGGCTGATGGCGGGACCGACGGGGATGACCGTGGGCAACGATGGCGCGCTGCGGTGGACGCCGACCGAGTCGCAGGCCCGGAGCACCAATCGCGTCACGGTGTCCGTGAGCGACGGGACGGCCAAGGTGGAGACCTCATTCGAGGTGGTGGTGGAGGCGTCGCCGCGCTTGGCGTTGCGGGTGGAGGGATCGACGGTGACTCTTCAGGTGGCCGGGCCGCCCGGGGCCACCTGCCGTTTGGAGCAGGCCGACACCGTTGGAGGGCCATGGACCGCGGTGCCCGGGGTGAACGATATCGTGACCGCAGGCTTCAACGCCCCCCAACCGGTGATTCTGCCCGGCCCACTCCAGACGGGCCGCCTGTACCGTTTACAGGTGCTTTGACCGGCCTTGGGTTTCGAAGGACGCGACGAAGTCGGTGTTGCCAGGTTCCCGTTTCCCCGCTTTGCCGGCGGCCTGCGGCGGGGTAGCTTGGCCTGCGACCGATATGATCCGCTCGTTCGCCTTCACCACCACCGGACGGCTGCATTCCCGGGACATCGACCTGTTCCTGATGCCGACCCTGCTGGCGGACACCAACCTCTTCCTCTGGGTGGATCTCGAGGACGCGACCCCCGACGACACCCGCAAACTGCTCGAGGGCGTGTTCCACTTCCATCCGCTGTCGGTCGAGGACTGCATCAACGAGAGTCCCTCGCCCAAGGTCGAGACCTATGAGCCCAAGGAGGACGACCGGTTCAACCCCTACCTGTTCATGGTCATCCACGCCGTGGACTACAGCCGCAAGGACGGGGCCTTCGCGACCAGCGAGTTGAACTTCTTCCTCGGGAAGAACTTTCTGGTCACCTACCACACGGTGCCGCTGCGGAGCATCTCGGTGATCGAAGAACGTTGTCTGCGCAGCACCGTGCACGTGGCGCGTGCGCCCGACCGCGTGGCCCACGCGCTGCTCGACTCGCTGGTCGACAACTACAAGCCGGCCCTCGAGGAGCTCAGCATGGAAATCGCCGACCTCGAGACCGAGGTGCTGGAGCGGCCCGATCCGGCCACGCTGCAGCAGATCCTGAAGGTGAAGAAGGAGGTGCTGCACCTGCGCCAGATCATCGGCCCCCAGCGCGAGGTCCTGCAGCGATTCGCGCGCGGCGAGTTCAAGCTCATCCGCGGCCACCTGGTGCCCTACTACCGCGACGTGTACGACGGGCTATTCCACATCGGCGAGCTGGCCCACGGCTACATGGACTCCCTCTCGGGCATCCTCCAGATTTACCTCAACATGTCGGCCAATCGGACGAGCGAGATCGTGAAGGTGCTCACCATGATTACCATCATCACGACGCCGATGACCCTCATCGCCTCGTGGTACGGCATGAACTTCAAGGGCATGCCCGAGATCGACCATCCGCGCGGCTATCTCCTGGCCATCGTGCTGACCCTGGTCACCACCGGCCTGACCTTCATCTACTTCCGCGGCAAACGATGGCTCTGAACCGGCGCAACCGGGT
>CAIYFP010000404.1 GCA_903925515.1 uncultured Verrucomicrobiota bacterium | reverse complement strand
CGTCGCCAGCTCCTCCGCGACCTTCGCGAGCTCCGCATCGACCTCGCCCGCTTCAACGACGAGCTCTCCAACATCTCCAAGTTCTTTGGCGACTGGCACGTTGCGCGCCTCTACGAGGTCGTTGCCGCTCGTTTCCACCTTTCCGACTGGCATCGTTCCGTCCGCGAGAAGCTCCAGACGGTCGCCGAGCTCCACGAGATGCTGAAGCACGACCAGTCGAACCGCTGGATGATGATCCTCGAGGTCACCATCGTCCTCCTCTTCCTCATCGACATCCTCATGCTCCTCTCCGGCAGCAAGAAATAGGGCACGCCCACAAACCCGCTTGGCCCTCGCCCATTCCACGATACCGTTCGACCCATGTCGCAGGGCGTCCTCCCCTCCACGCGGGTCCTTCTCCCCCTCGCCGCCGCCATCCTGATGGCCCTCGCGCCATCCCATGCTGCCGACCCCATCGAGCCCCCCGGCTTCACCCCGCGCCCCACCACCCTCCACGCCCTCATCAACGCCCGCGTCATCGCCAAGCCGGGCTCCGACTACTCCAACGCCACCGTCGTCATCCGCGACGGCCTCATCGAGGCCGTGGGCCCGGCCCTGCAACCCCCGCAAGGCTCACGCGTCTGGGACCTCGCCGGACTCGTCGTGTACCCCGGGTTCATCGACGCCCACGTCGTCCGCCCCTCCTCCACAACTCCCACGCCACCGCCAGCCCAACCTCCTTCCCTCGACTCCCTTGACTCCCTCGCGTCCGGCGTTGCCTCCGACCCGCGATTCCTCGGCGTCCCCGGCCAAGAGCAGGACCCCGGCCTGCCCGGCCCGGGCTCCGCCATCCCGGACGTCACCCCCCAGCTCCGCCTCGCGGACGCCTACGCCCCGGACCCCAAGCTCAACGAGTCCCTTCGCGAGCTCGGCTTCACCGCCGCCAACCTCGCCCCCGACCGCGGCATCTTCCGCGGGCTCGGCGTCGCCGTCGCCCTGGGCAACTCCAGCCCCAACCGATCCATCCTCCGCGCCGACACCGCCCAGCACGTCTCCTTCTCGCCCCTCCCCGGCCGCGAGGGCTATCCCAATTCCCTCATGGGTGCCATCGCCGTTGTCCGCCAGGCCGGCCTCGACGCACGCTGGCACCGCGACCGCAAGGCCCAGCCCCAAGGTTCCACTCCCTCCGACTTCAACACCGCCCTCGACGCCCTCCAACCCCTCATCGACCCCCAGCAACCCCTCCCCGTCACCTTCGACCCCGGCTCCATCCTCATGGCCGACCGTGCCGCGCGCCTCGCCTCCGAGCTCGGCTGGTCCGCACGCATCCTCGCCTCCGGCCATGAATGGCGCCGCCCGGACCTCCTCACGTCCATCGCCCTCCCCTTCATCGTCCCCCTAAACTTCCCCTCCGCCCCGAAGCTCCCTTCCGACGCCGACTGGGACGCCGTCCCCCTCGACCTTTTGCGCCATTGGGACTGGGCACCCGAGAACCCGGCCGTCCTCCGCCGTGCCGGAATCGAGGTCGCCCTTACCACCACCGGCCTCCCGGACCGCAAGGACTTCCGTCGCAACCTCCGCGCCGCCATCGACCGCGGCCTCGCAGAACCCGACGCCCTCGCCGCGCTCACCACCATCCCGGCCAAGCTTTGCGGCCTCTCTGCCCAGCTCGGCTCCATCGAGCCCGGCAAACGCGCCTTCCTCACCGTCGTCGATGGATCCTACTTCGCCCCCACCAGCCATGTCCGCGCCGTCTGGATCGACGGCGTCGCCTTCCAGTTCCCTTCCCCCCGCCACGATGCCAAGACCAAAACCGCCCCCGCCGACGGCACCAACGCCGCCGCCAAGGCCAAGCCCGCCGAGCCCGACAAGCGCGTCGCACGCAACCCCCTCACGGGCCGCGGCATCCTCACCAACCCGCCCGCCGTGCTCGTCCGCCATGCCACCCTCTGGACCGGCACCACCCAAGGCGTCGTCCATGGCAGCCTCCTCGCCGTCCGCGGCCGCATCGTCTCCGTCGGGCCGGAGCCCCCCGCCTTGCCCGGGGGCACGCTCGTCATCGACGCCCATGGCCTCCACCTCTCCCCCGGCATCATCGATTGCCATTCCCACTCCATGATCCTCGGCGCCGTCAACGAGGCCTCCCTCCCCAGCACCGCCATGGTCCGCGTCGCCGACGTCGTCAACTCCGAGTCCGAGAACATCCACCAGCAACTCGCCGGGGGCGTCACCGCCGTGAACCTCCTCCACGGGTCCGCCAACCCTATCGGCGGCCAAAACTGCGTCATCAAGCTCCGCGACGGCCAGCCCCCCTCCGGCCTCCTCCTCGCCGACGCCCCCCCCGGCATCAAGTTCGCCCTCGGCGAGAACGTGAAGCAGTCCAACGCCGGCGACCGCAACACCACCCGCTTCCCCCAGACTCGTATGGGCGTCGGCACCTTCTACATCAACCGCTTCACCACCGCCCGCCACTACGCCTCCGAGTGGCAACGCTGGCGCGCCTCCGGCCAGCAAGGCCCCCAGCCCCGACGCGACCTCGAGCTCGACGCCCTCGTCGAGATCCTCGAAGGCTCGCGCCTCGTCCATTGCCACTCCTATCGACAGGACGAAATCCTCGCCTTCCTCCGCACCATGGAGGGCTTCGGCGTCCGCGTCGCCACCCTCCAGCACATCCTCGAGGGCTACAAGGTGGCCGACGAAATCGCCCGGCACGGCGCCGGCGCCTCCGCGTTCGCGGACTGGTGGGCCTACAAGTTCGAGGTCATCGACGCCATCCCCTACGCCGGATCCATCATGCACCAGCGCGGCGTCCTTGTTTCCTTCAACTCCGACTCCAGCGACCATGCCCGCCGCCTCAACCTCGAGGCCGCCAAGGCCGTCAAGTATGGCCAAACCCCGGAGCCCGACGCCCTCCGCTTCGTCACCACCAACCCCGCTCGCCAGCTCCGCATCGACGCCCGCGTCGGCGCACTCGCCCAAGGACTCGACGCCGACTTCGCCCTCTGGTCCGGCAACCCCCTCGACTCCTCCTCGCTCTGCCTCGAAACATGGATCGAAGGCGCCCGCTACTTCGCACGCGCCAACGAGCCCGCTCGCGTCGCCGCCCTCAAGGACGAACATGCCGCTCTCGTCGCCAAGGCTCGCAAGTCCGCCAAGCCCGCCGACAAGCCCGACCCCAACGGCCCCGCCAAGACCGACGCCGCCCGCGCCCTCTTCTTCCAGCGCGCCCTCGAACACGCACGAGGCCTTGGCGTCGTCGAATGCCAAGACTGCGAAGCCTCCGCTCTCGCCCGCCCCTGAACCCCGCACGCCTCGCCCTGACCCATCCCCCCCTTCGCGCCATGAAGCCGCTGCCCTCCCTCCCCACGCCCCTCGCCGCCCTCCTCCCGCTCGCAGCCCTCCTCGGCTCGCCCCACTCCTCCCGCGCCGACTCCCTCCGCCTCGAAGGCGCCATCGTCCACACCGTCTCCGGCCCCTCGCTCACCAACGCCCCCGTCCTCCTTCGCGACGGCCGCATCGCCGCCGTCGGCCCCGATGCCACCGGCCCAGCCGACCGCGTCGTCCAACTCGACGGCCTCCATCTTTTCCCCGGCTTGATCGCGCCCGTCACCGTCCTCGGACTCGTCGAGATCGACGGCCTCCGCCAAGCCCGCGACACCACCGAGGTCGGCGACTACACCCCAGACGTCCACGCATGGATCGCCATCAACCCCGACTCGGAACTCATCCCGGTCGCACGCGCCAACGGCTTCACCCACGCCCATGCCGTCCCCTCAGGCGGCACCGTCGCCGGCCATTCCTCCGTCCTTCGCCTCGACGGCTGGACCATCGAGGACATGGCCGTGAAACGCGTCTCCGGCCTCCACGTCTATTGGCCCTCCTTCTCCCTCGACGTCTCCCCGCGCCCGCAAGGCCCCGGCCGAGACAACTGGAAGTCGCCCGAGGACCAGGTGAAGGACCGCGAGAAGAAGCTTCGCGAAATCGACGAGTTCGTGGACCAAGCCGTCGCCTACGACCGCGCCCGGACCGCCGCGGGCCTCGGCCAAGCCCCGCCCATCGCCCTCCAAACCTCCACCGGCAAACGCCCCCCGCTCGTCGAGACCAACGGCTTCAAGGTCGTGCCCGCATGGGAAGGCATGCTCCCGGTCCTCCGGCGCGACGAACCCGCCTTCCTCCACGCTGAAGATGCCCGCCAAATCGAGTCCGCCGTCTCGTGGGCCCTCCGCAGGGGCTTCAAGGCCGTCCTCGCCGGAGGCCGTGACGCCGCTCGCGTCGCACCTCTCCTCGCCACCAACAAGGTCCCCGTCGTGTACGAGCACGTCTTCACCCAACCCCCGCGCGACATCGATCCCTACGACGTCCAGTTCACCGCCCCGTCCGTGCTCAGCAAGGCCGGCGTCGAGGTGTCCTTCAGCGAGGGCACCGACCGCTTCGGCGCATCCTCCATCCGCAACATCCCCTACGCCGCCGCCCAGGCCATGGCCTTCGGCCTCCCTCGCGCCGAGGCATGGCGCGGCATCACCCTCTACCCCGCAAGGCTCCTCGGCCTCTCCGACCGCCTCGGCTCCATCGAGCCCGGCAAGGACGCCACCCTCATCGCCGTTTCCGGCGACATCCTCGACATTCGCGCCAATGTCCGGCGCCTCTGGATCGCCGGTCGCGAGGTCCCGCTCGAAAGCCGCCACACCCGCCTCTACGACAAGTTCAAGGCAAGGCCCCTCCCCAAGCCCTGAACAGTCCCTGTCCGCCACCACCCATGCGTCGGCTGGGCCAAAACATCCAAGGCTACCGCGGCCATTGCATCGACCCGGACCGCGTCGCCCATGCCATCGTCCAGCAAGCTGCCCTCGACGGATGGTCCACCCATCTCCTCGACGCCTCGCCCTCCATCCGCCTGCCTGTCCTCCAACGCCCCGCCCGCCCCCAAAAACCACGGCCCCTCCGTTGCTACCTCTCCGCCGGCATCCACGGCGACGAACCCGCGGGTCCCCTCGCCCTCCTCGACATGGTCCGCTCCCGCAGCTTCCCCAACAACATCGACCTCACCCTCTGCCCCGTCCTCAACCCGCGCGGCCTCCACGCCAACGACCGTTTCAACACCGACGGCATCGACCTCAACCGCGACTACAACCACCTCCGCGCCCCAGAAACATCCGCGCACGTCCATTGGCTCGCGTCCCAGCCTCCATGGGACCTCACCCTCCTCCTCCACGAGGACTGGGAATCCGCAGGGTTCTACCTCTACGAACTCCACCCGGACACCCACCTCGGCCTCGCAGACCCCGTCATAGCCTCCGTCTCCCGCGTCTGTCCCATCGAGCTCGCCCCCGTCATCGACGGACGCGACGCCTACGCCCCCGGCATCATCCGCCCCTCCATCGACCCCGCCGCACGACCCGACTGGCCCGAGGCCTTCTGGCTCCTCCAAAACCGCACCCAACGTAACCTCACCCTCGAGGCCCCCTCCGACTTTCCCATGGCCCTCCGCGTCGGGGCCCTCGTCGAGGCCGTCATGGCCGCAATACACGCCATCTCCCGCATCGCCTCCCCGTCCCCCCGCCCAAGTCCGTGACCTACCCACCTTCCCGCTTCCCGCTTCCCGCTTCTCTCACCCCGCCCCCAACGCCGCCTCCCGCTCGGCCAACGTCGGATGCGAGTAATGAAACGCGCTGTACCACGGGTGCGGCGTCAGGTTCGCAAGGTTCTTCTCCGAAAGCTTCCTCAGCGCCGACACCAACGGAGCCGCCGTCCCCAACACATCCCGCGCGTACGCATCCGCCTCAAACTCGTGCGCCCGCGACCAACGATTCCCAACCGGCCCCGCCCAAAACAGCACCGACGGACTCACCAACGCGAACATCAGCAACGCCGGCGCCACGCCGCTCCCGGGCGGAAACCCAAATCCCGCCGTGAACCATCCCTGCCCCGACAACCAACCCATCACTCCAAATCCCGCCAGCATCATCCCCAGCCCCATCACCAGTCGCTTCGGGATGTGCCCCCTCTTGTTGTGCCCGATCTCGTGCGCCAAAACCGCCTCCACCTCCTCCGCGCCCAGTTGCGCCACCAACGTGTCGAACAACACGATCTTCCGCATCGCCCCAAACCCCGTGAAGAACGCGTTCGCATGCCGCGAACGCCGCGAGCCGTCCATCACCTGGATGCTCGCCGCCCGAAACCCCGTCCGCCGCCCCAACGCCATCAATCGCTCCCGCAACGGCCCCTCCTGCAAGGGCGTGAACTTGTTGAACAACGGCATGATCAAGGCCGGCGCCAGCATCAACACCAAAACCTGGAACAGCGACAACGCCACCCACGACCCCAGCCACCACCACCCGCCCATCCCCTTCACCAACCCCAACACCAACGCCAGCAATGGCCAGCCCATCGCCACCGTCAGCCCCATCCCCTTCAACCGGTCCGCCACCCACGTCCCCGTCGTCGTCGTGTTGAACCCAAACCGCGCCTCCAGCCGGAACTGCGCCCACCACTCCAATGGCAACGAAACCGATGAAAGCGCCATGCCCAACCCCATCAACCACCCCGACGCCCGCCACGCCGACGACGCCCCGTCCACCCCGGCCCATGCCATCGACGCAGGCAGCAGCCCCGAACCGATCACCCCAAGGAACACCGCAAGGTCCAGCAGGTGCCCCGCGTTCGCCAACCGCCCCTTCGCCAGCGTGTACTCCACCGAGCGCGCGTGCGTTTCAGGCGTCATCACCCCCTTCAACGCTTCCGGCATCGAGTGCGCGCTTCCACGCACATGGCCCGCGTTGAGCCGCTCCAGCACCATGGCGCCGGCGCACTGGATCCCAGCAAGGACCGCCGCAAGGGCCGGAATGAATGCGTCACGTGACATCAACGTCCGCACGCTACCGCGTTTTCCCGGTCGGAAACAACAGCGCGACCTCAAAACGTCGATTGCACGTGTGCGTATCAATGCTTCACTCTCCCCTCAAACTGGCATGAAGTTCCTTCCATCCCTCCTCGTTGTCGCTGCCCTCGCGGGCGGCGGCTGGTACCTCTGGAACCATCGCCCCGCTTCCTCCTCCCCCGCAACCGCCGCCTCCCGCCCCACCACCGCCACCATCGAGAACCGCTCCATCCGCTTCGCCGTCACCGCCGCCGGCGACATCGGCCCCGCTGAGCAGGTCTCCGTCCGCCCCGAGGTCAACGGCAAGATCGAGCAACTCCCCGTCGATGTCGGCGACGCCGTCAAAAAGGACGCCCTCCTCTTCAAGCTCGACGACCGCGACCTCCAGATCGAGCACGACGCCCAGTTGAAGGCCGTCGAACGTACCCGGCTCGAGCTCGGCCAGGCCGAACGCGAGTACAAGCGCGCCCAAGGCCTCTTCACCAGCCGCCTCATCTCCGAGGAACTCTTCGAGGACGCCCGCACCAAGTTCGACCTCGCCAAGAACGGCCTCGACCGCGCCCAGAAATCCCTCGATCTCGTCGCCGATCGCCTCCGCCGCACCCGCGTCACCGCTCCCTTCGACTGCACCGTCCTCACCCGCCCCATCTCCGTCGGCCAAGCCGTCAGCGGCTCGGGCGGCTTCAATGCCGGCACCGAGGTCCTCACCATCGCCAACCTCGCCGACCTCGTCATCAACGCCCACATCAACCAAGCCGACGTCACCCGTCTGTCCGTCGGCCAAGAGGTCGATGTCACCATCGAGGCCATCCCCGGCCTTCGCATCAAGGGCAGGGTCGAGAGGCTCGCTCCCCAGTCCACCATCAAGAACAACATCCGCGGCTTCGCCGCTCGCATCCTCCTCAAGGACGTCGAGAAGGTCGTCCGCCCAGGCATGACCGCCAACCTCTCCATCCCCGTCGCCAGCGCCGAGAACGTCGTCGCCGCACCCCTCGCCTCCGTCTTCACCGAGACCAATCCCGAGACCCGCCAAGTCGAGCGCTACGCCTACGTCCGCAACGGCGACGACTGGGAGAAGCGCCGCATCGACATCGGCGTCAGCGACTACTTCTTCGCCGAGGTCACCCGCGGCCTCAGCTCGGGCGACGAGGTCTCCCTCGAGGACAAGAGCAAGTCCTCCAAGTCATCCCAGCAGCCCGGCCCCAAGGGAGCCCAGTCCGCTGCCCCGTCCTCCGGCGGCTCGTCCTCGCCCGCCTCCCCCAAGCCCGCCTCCTCCCCGAGCCGCTAGCCCCTTTCCCCTCCCAAGCCGTGGCCCTCCTCGAGCTCCGCAACGTCAGCAAGATCTACCACACCGGCGGCGAGGAAATCCGCGCCCTCGACGACGTCAGCCTCGACCTCCAAAACGGCGAGTTCATCTCCATCATCGGCCCCTCCGGCAGCGGCAAATCAACCCTGATGCACATCCTCGGCTGCCTCGATTCCCCCTCCATAGGCGAGGTCAGACTCGACGGCGTGGACATCTCCATGGCCTCCCCAAGCCAGCTCGCCAAGGTCCGCAACCGAACCATTGGGTTCGTCTTCCAGTCCTTCAACCTCCTCCCCAAGCTCAACGTCCTCCAGAACGTCGAGCTCCCCATGGTCTATGCCGGCATGGGCGGCCGCCAACGACGCGAACGCGCCCTCCACGCCCTCCAGCAGGTGGACCTCGCCCACCGCATCAAGAACCGGCCCAACCAACTCTCCGGCGGCCAGCAACAGCGCGTCGCCATCGCACGCGCCCTCGTCAACGACCCCAAGATTATCCTCGCCGACGAGCCCACCGGAAACCTCGACACCCACACCGGCGAGCTCATCCTCAACCTCTTCCGCGAACTCTCCCATCAGGGCCGCACCGTCATCCTCGTCACCCACAACCCCGAGATCGCCGCCGTCACGCCCCGCCGCATCGAGATCCGCAACGGCAAGATCGCCGACAAGCTCGACGTACGCCTCGCCGGCCTCGCCAAGGCCGCCGCACAGCCCGCATGACGTTCCTCAACGCCATCTTGGTCGGCCTCAAGGAAATCGCCGCCAACAAGTTCCGCTCCGCCCTCACCATGCTGGGCATCATTCTCGGCGTCTCCTCCCTCGTCGCCATGTCCGCCATCACCCAAGGCCTCGAAAACGGACTCCGCGAGGCCCTCGAGGCCGTCGGCGGCCTTCGCAAGGTCCGCGTCGAGGCCCAGCCCGTCCCCGTCGATCAACGCCACCTCCAGGACTTCGCACGGGGCGTCACCCTCCACGACGTCCTCGCCCTCCAGGCCTCCGCCCCGGAGGTCGAGATCGTCTCCCCGGAAATGCGCCTCGACGGCTATTCCCCAGTCCTCTCCGCCAACGGCCGCTACTACCGCACCTTCATGACCGCCGGCGTCTGGCCCATCCAAGCCGACCTCATGGAACACAAGGTCGCCGAGGGCCGCATGTTCAACCTCGACGACGACGCCCGCGGCCGCGCCGTCTGCGTCATCGGCACCGGCATCCGCGACGAGCTCTTCGGACGCCCCGAGGAAACCGGCACCCCCATCAACCCCGTCGGACGCTCCATGACCATCAATGGCGTCCCCTTCACCATCATCGGCATGTTCGAGCACTACGAGAGCGAGGCCGACCGCAATGCACGCCTCCAGCGCGAGGCCGAGGCCGCACGCCAACGCGCCCTCAACCCGCCCGTCCCGGGCCAGAAGCCCGCCGCCCGGCGCGACCGCGGCTGGGGCGGCGGCCGACGCGGCAACTTCGCCTTCTGGATCAAGAACAACACCGTCTATCTCCCCCTCAACTCCATGTGGATGAAGCTCCGCTCCGTCCAGACCAACGCCCCGCCGGAACCACGCCTCTCCAGCATGGAAATCCGCGTCCGCGACGTCTCGCGACTCGACCATGCCCTCACCCAGGTCCGCAACGTCCTTATGGTCAACCACCGCGGCATCGAGGACTTCTCCTTCCGCACCCAGGAGGATTGGGCCGACCAAATCCAAACCTCCGTCCGCAACGCCCGCATGAGCGGCGGCCTCATCGCCGCCATCTCCCTCTTCGTCGGCGGCATCGGCATCATGAACATCATGCT
>CAIYFP010000403.1 GCA_903925515.1 uncultured Verrucomicrobiota bacterium | reverse complement strand
CCCCTCGCGTTGACTGAAGCCTTGCGCGGCCTTGGGGAACGCCCCGGCACGCCATTGTCATCGTCATCGAAAATGAAAATTGTCCTCGCGTACTCGGGCGGCCTCGACACCTCGGTGCTGCTTTCATGGATCAAGGAAACCTACGGGGCCGAAATGGTCGCGTTCTGCGCGAACATCGGGCAGGCGGAGGAGCTGAAGGGCCTCGACAAGAAGGCGGCACGCACGGGTGCCTCGAAGATCTACATCGACGACCTCCAGGAGGAGTTCGCGCGCGACTTCATCTTCCCCATGGTCCGCGCCGGCGCGATCTACGAGGGGCAATACCTCCTCGGCACCTCCATCGCCCGCCCCCTGATCGCCAAGCGCATGGTCGAGATCGCGAAGGCCGAGCAAGCAGATGCCATCGCCCATGGCGCGACCGGCAAGGGGAACGACCAGGTGCGCTTCGAGCTGACGACCGCCGCGCTGGCGCCCTCGCTGGACATCATCGCCCCTTGGCGGGACGCGCGGTTCCGTTCCCAGTTCCCGGGCCGCGCCGAGATGATCGCGTACTGCGAGTCGAAGGGCATCCCGGTGCAGGCGTCGGCCAAGAAACCGTTCTCGATGGACCGCAACCTCCTGCACATCTCGTACGAGGCGGGCATCCTTGAGGACCCGTGGTTCGACGCGAGCGCGCCCAAGAACCGCGACTACTTCACCACGTTGTCCGTGTTTCCGGAGGACGCGCCCGACAAGCCGGAGATCGTGACGCTGGACTTCGAGCGCGGCGACTGCGTGGCCGTGAATGGCAAGAAGCTCAACCCGCTGGGCGTGATGCAGGCCCTCAACAAGGTGGGCGGCAAGCACGGGGTCGGGCGCGTGGACATGGTCGAGAACCGCTTCGTGGGCATGAAGAGCCGCGGCGTGTACGAGACCCCCGGCGGCGCCATCCTCCAGTTCGCCCACCGGCAGGTGGAGTCGCTCACCATGGACCGCGAGGTGATGCACCTGCGCGACTCCCTCATCCCGCGCTACGCCGAGCTGGTGTACTACGGCTTCTGGTTCGCCCCCGAGCGCCTCGCGTTGCAGGCGTTGGTGGAGGAAAGCCAGAAGAATGTCTCCGGCACCGTCCGGGTGAAGCTCTACAAGGGCAACATCTCCGTCGCCGGCCGCAAGAGCGCCGTCAGCCTCTACAACCCCCACATCGCCACGATGGAGGCCGACCCGACCAAGGCGTACAACCAGGACGACGCCACCGGGTTCATCCGGCTCAACGGCCTGCGCCTGCGCGTCAATTCCCAGGTCAACGGCCCCGCCAACCTTGGCGGCAACTAGCCATGCGCGGCCCCGGACGTTCCATCGCATCGCTGGCCGCCGCCCTCGCCATGGCGGCGTCGGCCTCCACCATGAAACGCGCCTCGGCGGCCGACGCGCCGCGCCAGTCCACGGAGTCGTTCACGTTCACCCAGACGGTCTCGGCCACGTACTCGTACCTGAAGTACCTGCCCAAGGACTACGCCGCCGGGTCCGGGCAGAAGTGGCCGCTCGTCCTCTTCCTGCACGGCGCCGGCGAGCGCGGCACGGACCCATCGAGGGTCGCCTTCCATGGGCCGCCCAAGCTGGTGGCCAAGGGCAAGGACCTCCCGTTCGTCTTGGTCTCGCCCCAGTGCCCGCCCAACCAGCGCTGGAACGACGCCGCGTTGCTCGCCTTGCTGGACCACGTCGTCGCGTCCCACGCCATCGACACCAACCGGGTGTGCCTCACCGGGCTCAGCATGGGCGGCTACGGCACATGGAGCCTTGGCACGCGCAACCCGGAACGGTTTGCCGCCCTCGCGCCCATCTGCGGCGGCGGCCGCGTCATTGATGTCCTGCTTGCCGACGACCGCGCGAGGGAACTGAAGGCGATGCCCGTGTGGGCGTTTCACGGCGACGCGGACAACATCGTGCCCTTGTCCGAGTCGCGCGCGATGGTGGAGGGGCTTCAACGGCTGGGGAACAAGGGGGCCAATCTCACCGTCTATCCCGGCGTGGGGCATGATTCATGGACCAAGACCTACGACGACCCGGAGTTCATGAAGTGGCTGCTGGCCCAGACACGCGAGGGCCGGTTCGGGACAAGGAAGGCGAAATAGGAAGGCCCGCTCGGCGACCCGTGCTCGCACCCCGGGAGGTTCGCGGGGCGAGGTTCACGCCGCCATGAAGGCCCGGCAAACCCACGCCGCCGCCAACGCCCCCGCCGTATCCGCCGCAAGCCCCGCCCAGACGGCGTGACGCGTGCGACGGATGCCCACCGACCCGAAGTACACCGCGATCACGTAGAACGTGGTCTCGGTGCTTCCGAAAAGCGTGCCCCCCGCCATGGCGAGGTAGCTGTCCGCGCCATGCGCCTTCACGACGTCGCCGTACAAGGCAAGGGTGCCGGAGCTGGTCAGCGGCCGCAGCAACGCCATGGGCAACAGCTCGGGCGGAAATCCAACCCAGCCCAGCGGCACGGCCAAGAGCCGGGACAGGTGGTCGATCACGCCCGCCCCCCGGAAGAAACCCACCGCCACGAGCATCGCGGCGAGGTAGGGGATGATCCGAACGGCGGTGTCGAAGCCGTCCCGGGCACCCATGACGAACTCCTCGTGCACGCGGACGCCGCGGCCTGCGGCGTACAACGGAAGCGCGGCGAGGAGGAACGGGATGGCCGCCACCGAGGCCGCTTGCAGGAAGCGGACCCAGCCTGCGGCGGCCGCAAGCCCGCCGACCCCGTCGGTCGCAAGCGTCTGCCTCCATGTGAACCATGCGAAGCAACCGGCGAGGAGCATCAGGGCGAGGCTGGCCCATGGGCGCAAGGGAGAGGCGTTGGCACCCATGGCAACCGGAGCCTCGGGGGATGCATCCGACGCGTTGGAGGCGAGGGCGGGCGCGTGGGGTTTCGACGCCTCCCACTCCTCGTCGCGATTCGAAGGCCGGAACGCTGGGAGCCGCCCGAGGACCTTGAGGGTGACAAGGCCCGCGACGGAGGAGCACACGGTGGCGATCAGCGTGGTGCCCACCAACGCGGCCGGGTTGCGCGCGCCGTTGGCGGCGAGCACGGCGATGGCGGTGACCGGGATGAGTTGCACGGAGCCCGTGTTGATCGCGAGAAACGTGCACATGGCGTCGGTGGCCGTTCCGGGACGGCGGTTGAGGGTCTCAAGGTCTCGCATGGCGCGAAGGCCGAGGGGCGTGGCGGCATTGGAGACGCCCAGCATGTTGGCGCCGATGTTCAGGACCATGGAACCCATCGCGGGGTGATCGGGGGGGACATCGGGGAACAGCCGTCGCATGAGGGGCCGGAGGATGCGTCCGAGGACGATGACGAGGCCGGATCGCTCGGCAAGGCGCATCAAGCCGAGCCAGACGCACATGATGCCCGCGAGCCCGAGGGCCAGCTCGACGGACTGGCGGGCACCGGCCATCGCGCCGTCGAGGGCGGCCTGCAAGCGCTGGCCGAACCCCGCCACCATGGCGGCCGCCACGACCATCAGGAGCCAGATCCAGTTCAACATGACGGGGAGGCCTTCACGCCGGGGCAAGGCTGAAGCCAACGCCCGGGTCGTGGGAAGCCGGCAGATGCGGCCCCATGAAGGAACGTGGGCGGCGAAGCCTTTTGGAGCATCGGAACCGCGATGCCATGGCCAGCCCCTCGCGGCGCCTGCTCGATGGGGGGGTGCCTGCGATGCGCGGGGGATGGCGGCGCACACGGCAGGCGGTTGTTTGCGGTGCCCGCGCCGCCCCCGGTTGGCCGCCTACTT
>CAIYFP010000402.1 GCA_903925515.1 uncultured Verrucomicrobiota bacterium | reverse complement strand
CTCGCGCCTCGTTGGACACGAAAATCCCTCGCGGCGAAACACCAGCCATTTGTGAGACACGACACTAGCCCTCGCCCCGGAGAAACCTCGCCGCGGCCTCCGTCCGGGACGTCACGTGCAGCTTCTCGTACACGCGCCGCACGTACGTGCGGACCGTGCCGTCGCTGAGGCCCATGTCATGGCTGATGGCCTTGATCCGCCTGCCCGCGGCGAGCGCCGCCAACACCTGGTTTTCACGATCGCTCAACCCTGCCACGCCTTGAACCGGACGCACGGCCCCGCGCAGGTGCTCCACCACCCTGCGCGCCACCCCGAGCGACATCGGCGACCCCCCGCGATGCACCTGCCGTATCCCGTCGATCAACTCCCGCACCGGGCTGTCCTTGATCAGGTACCCGTGCGCCCCGGCCCGGATCGACTCAAGGATCCTGTCGGCATCCTCGAACGTCGTCAGCATGACCATGCTCAATCCCGGCATCGCGCCCGCAAGGTTCCGGACCACGTCGATGCCGCTCATCCCGGGCAATTGAATGTCCATCAACACGACGTCCGGCTTCTCCGCCGGCAGCTGCTCCATTGCCTCCTCCCCCGAGCCATGCACGCCCACCACCTCGAAGCCCGGCTCCCAGCCCAGCAAGGAGACCAACGCCGAACGGGTCCCGGCATCGTCCTCGACCAATGCAATCCTCACCCGCTCGTTTACGTCGTCCTCTGCCATGGGAAAAAAGCCCTCACGCTCGTGCCCGCCCCCGCCGGCCCGTGAATCTCCACGATGCCCCCCATCGCCGCCACCCGCTGCCGCATGTTGACGTGGCCATTGCCCGGGGACGAGCCATTCCCCGGCCCCATGCCGCGGCCGTTGTCGCACACCTCCACCCGCAGTCCGTAGCCCTCCAGCGCCACCCGAAGCCGCAGCGCCGTCCCGCCCGAGTGCTTGATGGCGTTGTGGGTCGCTTCCTTCGCGACCATGACCACGTTGTGCCTCCATTCCGCGCCCAACGCCCGGTCCGGGACCTCCTCCGGCAAGTCCAACGCCAACTCCATCCCTCCGCCCTCACACAGCCTCCACGCCGTCTGCGCCAGATAGCCCACAAGGTCCCCCAACGTGTCCCGGGCCGGGTTCACCGCCCAGACGGCCGCGTCCAGCGAGCCTTTCGTCCGCCGCGTCACGTCCAACCCCTCCCCCACCAGCCGCAAAAGCTCGCAGGGCAGGTCCGTCACCCCATGCATCCGCTGCAAAAGCAGCCCAAGATGCGTCACGTTCGCCCCAAGGTCGTCGTGCAGGTTCCTCGCAATCCTCACGCGCTCACGCTCCAGCATCGCATCCTGCTCCAGCCGCAGCAGCCGACGCCTCATCCGGCCCGCCGCAATCCATCGCGCCACCGTCACCGCAGCCCCGGCCGACGACGCAATCGACAGGCCCACAAACCACTCCTGCTGCCACAAGGCGGCCGGGATTTCAAAGCGCACCACCGACGGCCGCCCCCATTCTCCCTCGCGCTCCGACGTTCGCACCTCAAGCTCGTACCGCCCCGCCACAAGGTCCCGGACCGGAATCCGGGTTTCCCCCATGGACGACTGCCACCCTCCCCGCGGCAGCAACCGCGTCTCGTACCGCACCGTCTCGGGCGAGCCAAACCGGTCGGCCCGAAACGCCAACTCCATGTCTCCACCCGGACGCCCCAAATCCACCGTCGTCTCCCGGACCGACGCCACGTTTCGTTCCCTCCCGCCTTCCCGTATCCACCGCCATGCCACCCCCGGCGCCTCGACTTGCCTCGGCAACGTCCCCACGTTCGCCTCCGCAAGCCCGTTGGCCGTCGCCCACCAAAGACGGCCCGCCCGGCCCCGCCATGCCACCGGATGCAACCCCGTCCGCGCCGCGCCCGGAAACCCATCGCGCCGCCCGAACGTCCGCACGTCCAGTCGCCCCCCTCCTTCGGCCTCCACCTTGTCGAAGCTCCCCACCGGCACCCGCTGGCACCGGTCGTCCGTCCAAACCCACAACTGGCCCTCCTCGTCCTCGATCAACGCCACCGAATCCCCCACCACCAACCCTTCACCCCCTCCAAACAACCGCGCCTTCCCATCCCGGATCCGCGCCACCCCAACATGCCGAAGCCCCACCCACATCGAGCCATCACGCCCCGCAGCAAGGCACGCAACCGACTTCGGGTCCGGGTGCCCCGGAAGCTCCTGCCGCGCAAACCTCGTCCCATCCCACCGGAATACCCCGTGCCCAATCCCGCATGCCCAGATCCCGCCGGCCGTGTCCTCCCCAAACCCGCTCACCACCATCCTCGGCGCCGAGTCCTTCCCGTCCATCACCCGAAATCGCCCCTCCTCCCGCACCGCAATGCCCGCCGCCGTGCCCACCCACAGCCGCCCCCGCGCATCCTCGTGCAACGCCCGGATCATCTGCGCCCCCGTGTCCGCCGCCGAAATCCTCTCCCACCGGCCGTCTCGCCCGTGGAAAAGGCCGTCATTCCACGTCCCCGCCCAGAGGTCTCCCCCCTTGTCCCGGCACACCGCCGTCACGAACGCACCCTCGCCGACCTCCCCTCCGGCCATGGGATGCCGCGCGAGCTTGCCGTCATGCCATCGCATCAAGCCCCCGCCATGCGTCCCCACCAGCAAAACCCCCGGCTCCTCCTCCGCCACGCTGTTGGCCGCATACCCAAGGCCCTGCTCCGCCCCGGCATGCTGCAAGGCCCTGCGCCGGACCCGCGACACGAATCCGCCATTCATCCCCACCCATACCCCGCCCGCTCCGTCATCCAGCAGGCTCGTCACCGAGCTCCCCCCGAGCCCGCTCCTCCCCTTCGCAACCGCTTCACCCCCGCCCGGCGGAAACCATGTCAGCCCCGTGCTCAACCCGCCCAGCCAAAGGCCACCCTCCCCATCCTCCAGCACCGTCACCGGGTCCCCTTGATGCCCCTCCGGACGCCGCCTCGGCGCATCCCATGCATCCCCGCGCAGCCGCCACACCCGGTCCGCCCATGCCACCCATAGCCCCCCATCCCGCGCCAACCCCATGCCACACAGCACAAGGCCCTCTGCCCCCGCCGGCAAACCCTGCCGGAACCACCCCTCCCCATCGCGTCGCCAAAGGCCCGTCCGCGACACGCACCAAAGCCTTCCGTCTTTCTCCGCCGCCAAACGCAAGTCACCCGCCGACCCACCGTCCGGAAGAGGCACCCCAACAAACCTCCCTTCCCGCTCCCTCAACAACCCTTCCTTCGTCGCCAGCCACGCCTCCCCGTTCCCCATGACCTCGACGTCCTGCAACCCGGCCTCGGGCACCCCCTCTTGCTGGCCGTACCACTTCCACGCTTTCCCATCCATCACCCCCACCAACCCTCCGCCCCCTCCCACCCACAAGCGCCCCCGCCCATCCACCTCCACCACGGTCACTTGCAACCGCCCAAGCCCCGGCGACACCCCATCCCCCAACGGCTCGAACTTCACCCCGTCAAAACGCACCAGATCCCCATACGTCGCAAGCCATAGGCACCCGTCCGGCGTCGCCGCCAACCCCGACACCGCGAAGTACGGCATCCCATCCCACGGGTCGAACGTCCGGATGCCGTGACTCATCGTCAGCGGGGTCGTCGCCGACAACGCCCGCAGCCCAAGGCTCGCCGCCGCCACGATGTCCGGAATCCGCACCCCTCGCATTGCTTGCCTTGCTTACCTCCCCTCCCCGTCGCGGGCCAAGGAGGAACCGCAATGGAGTCACATCTAAACAATTGACATTTGTTGAAGTGACCGCAGTTGACGAGGAACCGCAATGGGGTCACATCTAAACAATTGACATTTGTTGAAGTGACCGCATTTGACGTGGGCTCATGCAGGGCTCCAGGTCCTTCGTGCAAGGACTTGTCCCGTGTCCGGACCCGCCGTCGGGCCGCTCCGGCTTCCCCCGGG
>CAIYFP010000401.1 GCA_903925515.1 uncultured Verrucomicrobiota bacterium | reverse complement strand
CTCGCGCCTCGTTGGACACGAAAATCCCTCGCGGCGAAACACCAGCCATTTGTGAGACACGACACTAGGAATCGAAGTGGGGCCGGATGTCCGGGCGATTGCAGAAGATGACGACCCAGATGCCGAGGGGAAGCCCGAGCACGCAGCAGCAGCTCGTGAAGCAGGGCAAGCCCGCGAGGATCGCCCCGGCGATCGCCAGTCCGCGGTTCCTCAGTCGCATCAGGCCAAGGCCCCCGAGGATGATCACGGCATCGATGGCGGCAGCCACGACGAACTGAACGTACGAAACCCACTTGGGCAGGTTGGCCTGCATCTGGAAGAGGTTGCGCAGCCATTCCGGCGCCTCGGGCGGCAAGGCGGGCATCGCCGCCTGCCCTTGGACCGCGGACATGATCAACCCCACCACGGTGAAGAGGGCCATCAACGCGCCAAAGATCACCAGCATCAACCCGGGCGTCCTGGCCGCCGTGATCGCCGAATCGCGCCCGATGCTCCCCGCCGGGCCATGCCCGCCCGCACCCGCCGTCACCGCCGCCGTGAGCGACGGGATGAACTCCGGGTAGTCCCGCACCGGCCGCCAGACTTCGGTGCCGTCGGGGCTAACCAACGATTCCCCGTTGAGCCTGCCCTCGGCGATCCACTGGTGGATCACCACCCCCAGCACGGGACCATAGACCCCGCCGTCCGCGCCCTTGACCTTGTACATTTGCATGATGTTCCCGAGTTGAGGTTGAACCCCGAAGTCCTAGGCCGCGCCTTCCTGCGGCTGTTGCCGGTACCGGTACGCCCTCGCCACGAACACAAACACGGCGGCCACCGCGAACGTCATCAACGCGTAGGTCATGAACCGGCCGGGCGTCACGGCGTCCGAACCCGTCTTGCTCCCGTACTTGGTGATCAGCACGACCAGGAAATTTCCCGCCGCGACCGTCAGGAGCCAGAAGCTCATGATCGTGCTCTTCATGCTGCGCGCCGCCTGCGTGTACGCGAACTCCAGCCCCGTCGTCGAGACCAGCACCTCCGCCGTCGTCAGGATCACGTACGGCACCGCCTGCCACAGCACGCTCAGCTTCTCCCCGGACGCGATCCGCTGCTGGATCCATGCCACGACCACGTAGGACAAGCCCGCCACGAACATGCCCACCCCGATCCGCCGCAAGGGCGTCACCTTCACCAGCCGCCCAAACAACGGGTAGAGCACCACCGTCACCAAGGGCACCAGGCCCATCACCAGCAACGGGTTCAACGACTGCATCTCCTCGCCCCCCACCTCGTACGTCCCCAGCCTGAGCGGCACCATCGACTTGGCCTGCAAGATCCACGTGCTCGAATGCTGGTCGAACATCGCCCAGAACGGCGGGATCAACGCGAACACCGACAACACCGGCGCCACCGACGCCGCCGCCGAGACCTCCTCCGCCGAGTAACGCCCCGAGGCGCGCGCCCCATCCCAGAACGGGACGCCCGGACGCCGGTTTCGAAAGGCCTCGAACGTGACCGCAAGGAAACCCGCCGAACGCGTCTCGCGGGCCGGCGGCACGCAGCGGTATCCCCCGCGCCCGAGGTAGAAGATCAACGTCGCCACGCCCATCAGGATCCCCGGGATGCCGAACGCCCATGCATACCCATGTGTCCGCGCGACCCACGGGATCGTGATGAAGGAGAAGAACGACCCGAAGTTGATCGAGAAGTAAAACGCCGCGTACGCCTTCTCGTACAGGGACGACCTCGCGTTCGTGAACTGGTCGCCCATGAACGCCGACACGCACGGCTTGATGCCGCCCGCGCCGAAGGCAATCAACGCGAGGCCAATCCCGAGGAACCATGTGCGCCCATCCGCCGCCGCGCGGTTCGCCGCCTCCAGCGTCCCCGGCGCCGCCTCCCGCACCACCGGGTACAACAGGTCCGCCATCGCCAGCACCCCATGCCCGAGACAGTACAACAGCGAGATCCAGAGGATCGTCCGGTACCGGCCCCAAAGCTTGTCCGAGACCCACGCCCCGAGCAGCGGCGTGAAGTAGTTCACCATGATGAACAGGTGGATCCACCTCGTTGCCTGGTCTTGGGTCTGCCCCAGCCCGCCCTTCATCACCTCGCCCGTGATGTAGCCCGCAAGGATGCCCTTCATCCCGTAGAAGCTGTACCGCTCGCAGGCCTCCATCCCCACGATGTACTTCACCTGCGCGGGGAACCTGTCCGACGTGGGCGCGGCCTTGCCCTCCAGATCGCTCGTTGCCACGCCGGATTAGTCCCCCAACACGGGCCGGACGCCAAGGTTTAGTTTCCCCGCCAATCCATCGGGCTGCCTCGGCGCAAGGCCCGCGCGCACCCGGCACGGGCCACGTTGACGCCCTACTCATATCGCAACGACTCGATGGGGTCGAGCTGGGCGGCCTTCCACGCGGGGTAGGTGCCGAAGGCGATGCCGACGAAGGAGCAGACGAGGAGGCCGATGATGGCCCAGTCCCATGGGAGGACCGGCGGGACGCCCAACAGGAGGCTGAGCAGGTTGCCGGAGACGATGCCGAGGGCGACGCCGGCGATGCCGCCGATCTCCGAGAGCACGACGGCCTCGCAAAGGAACTGGGCCATGATGCTTCGCTTCTTGGCG
>CAIYFP010000400.1 GCA_903925515.1 uncultured Verrucomicrobiota bacterium | reverse complement strand
GGTGCACCTGCGCAAACGAGCCCAACGCGCCGTGGTGCACGACGTAGGGATCCGTGATCGGCAGGATGACGCGGAACCCGGCGCCGAAGCGCGCGACGAGCTCGGACTCGAGGTACACCACGTGCGGGGAGCCGTCCGGCCGCCGCTTCCAGTTCATGCCATGGTCGGCCGTGATTCCCACGACCGCGCCAAGGTCAAGGAGCCGCCCCAGCTGCGCGTCTAGTTGCCCGTAAAAATCCAGCGCCTCGGGCGCCTCCGGCCCGAACTTGTGCTGCATGAAGTCCGTCGTGCTCAGGTACAGGAAGTCCGCCCGGCCCCGGGCCAGCAGCTCCGCGCCGGCTCGCAGCACATACACCGAGGCCTCCCCCGAGTAGATCGGCGGCGTCGGCCCCGCCACGGCCTCCGCGTCGTCAAGCCCGTGCGTCTCCAACCGAGCCTGGGATGCCTTCTCGGACGAGAACGCCACCCCGCCCAGCTCGACAAGGCCCGAGGCAAAGATGTCCCGCAGCTTCTCCTTCGCCGTCACCACCGCCACCTTCCGCCCCGCACGCTGCGCCGCGGGGAAGATCGTCGGGCAACGCAGGTACCGCGCGCTGTTCATCATCACCTCCTGCCCCGACGCCACGTCGTAGAAGAAGTTGCCGCCGATGCCATGGATGGAGGGCGGTACGCCCGTGACGATCGACGCGTTGTTGACGTTCGTGAAGCTGGGCATCGCCCCGCGCGCAAGGCCGCGAAACCCTTGCAGGATCATCGACTGGAGCCGCGGCATCCGGCCGCGAACCAACGCGGCGTCAAGGTAGTCGTCGGCGCTGCCGTCGAGGCAGATCACCGCGACGGGACCATCCGGGAGCGCGTAGGCGCGCTCGTTGACTTCGATCTTCTTCATGAAAGCGAAAGGCAGGCGTCGAGGGTGTCGATCGCCCGGTCCAGCTCGGCCCGCGTCAGAACCATCGCCGGCGTCAGCGTCAGGATGTTGCCCATCGTCACCTTGAAGTTCAGGCCGCGCCGCAACGCCTCGTACATCACCCTCTCCGCGCGGTCCGTGTCCGGCACCGGCCGCGCCCCGGGCGCCGTCCCCGGCCGCACCAGCTCGATGCCCATCAACAGCCCAAGGCCGCGGACGTCGGCGACCCCCGGGTGCCCCTCGCGCAGGCGGCCAAACCGCTCCAGCGCATGAAGCCCAAGCTCGCGCGCGTTCTCGACGAGCCGCTCGTCGCGCAAGACGTCGAGCGTCGCGATGCCGGCCGCGCACGCGACCGGGTTCTTCTCGTGCGTGTAATGCCCCAGCGCCGTGTGCGCCGCCACGTTCAGGTGTTCGCGGGCCAGCAACGCCGCCAGCGGCATCACCCCGCCCCCCAGCCCCTTCCCCAGCACCAGCATGTCCGGCACCACGTCGTAGTGCTCGCACGCAAACATCCGCCCCGTGCGCCCCAGCCCGATCGGGATCTCGTCAAGGATCAGCAACGCGCCATGGCGGTCGCACGCCGCGCGGATGCGACGCCAGTAGTCCGGCGGGGGAATGAACGGGGTGCAACGAACCGTCTCCCCGATCACCGCCGCCACGTCGCCCTCCTTCTCCAGCACGTAGTCCACGTAGTCCGCGCACGCGAGCGAGCACGCATGGCCGCACTGGAACGGGCACTTCAACGGCTCGGGCGGCGGCACGTGCTCGCACCCGGGCAGCAACGGCCCGATCCCCTTCCGGAACACCGCCTCGCCCCCGATCGAGATCGCGTCCAGCGACGCCCCATGGAAGGAATCCCACATCGAGACAAACTTGAACCGGCCGGTCGCGACCCGCGCCAGCTTCAGCGCCATGCCAATCGCGGAGGTCCCGCCAGGGGCGAACAGCACGCGCGACAGGTCCCCCGGGGCCAGCTCCACCAACCGGCGCGCCAGTTCCACCGCCGGGCCGCACGTGTAGCGACGCGTGCAGAAGCTGAGGGCATCCAGCTGGTCCTTGATCGCCCGCACGACCCGCGGATGCCCAAACCCCACCTGGTGGACGTTGTTGCCATGGAAGTCGAGGTAGCGCCGGCCCTCGACGTCCTCGATCCACGCGCCCTCCGCCTTGGCCAGCGCGTTCAGGCAAGGCGTCGAAAGCGATTGATGCAGGAACAGCCGCGCATCCTCCCCCAACATCTCCCGCGCCGGCCCGCCAAGATGCTCCCGCGCAAATTCCCGGCGCCGGGGCGACAGGTTGATGTCGCCCTCCGAACGAAGGGCGTCCAGGGCCTCCTTCGACTCCATGGACCAGGGGGTGCTGCGCGTTTCTTCCAAGCACCGCCAGTTTGGGGGTTCACACGGCTCGTTGGCCATCCCACAAGCTCGGGATGCCAAAAAATGCCCTCGCGGCCCGCCGACCCTTTTTGGCAGGCTGCTGCGCGTGACACGAGGTGCGCGGACATGGTTGGGCGTGATGTTGCTGGCATGGCTGGCCGCATTCCGCCTCGGGGCAATCGGGCTCAAGCTGATCGACGGTACGTCGCTGTCTGGCGACATCATCACGGCGGACAAGGACGCCTTCGTGCTCAAGCTCGAAGGCGGCGGCTACTCCCCACGAACGGACTGGGGACGCCTGACGGACGAGTCTCTCCTCCTCCTCTCCAAGCATCCCAAGGCAGGCCGGTTCGTGGAACCCTACGTCACCGCCCCCACCCCCGAGGAGGTCAAGAAGGAGCGCAAGCCCTTCAAGGTCGCCGAACCACAGCGCGTCACCAACCCCCAGGTCCCCAAGGGCGCCCTAGCCGCCCTCCTTACCCCGGGCGGCATGTTCTTCATCGGCCTCATGTACGCCGCCAACATCTTCTTCGGCTTCGAGGTCGCACGCTACCGATGGCGCTCCCCGGCCCTCGTCTGCGGCCTCGCCGCCGTCCTGCCCGTCGTCGGCCCCCTCATCTACCTCGCCATGCCCAAGTGGACCCCGCCCGAGGAGGTCAACGCCACCGCCGAGGCCATGGCCGCCACCACCCTCCTCGTCGCCGACTCCGGTCCCTCCCTCGTCCAGCAAATGGGCCTCCGCACCGGCGGGGGGGGCATCCAGTCCAGCGCCGACCTCCCGCGCACCTTTGGCAAGGGCGAGTTCACCTTCAACCGCCGCTTCTTCGAGACCCAGTTCGCCATGTTCCTCCCCTCCGCCCAAGCGGCGGAATCCGAGGGCCTCGTCATGGAGTTCAACGCCGCCTCCGGCTCCTTCGCAGCCAACAAGATCCATCGCATGAACGCCTCCGAGGTCATCGTCCGGCGCGTGGACGGCGAGGAGGCCCCCGTCGAGTTCGGCGCCATCCAGTCCGTCACCCTCCGCAACGCCTAGCCTCCACGGCCCGCAAGGATGAACGCCCGTCACCGCGCAATCCTGCTCTTCGGCGCCCCAGGCGCCGGCAAGGGCACCCAAGGCAAGATCCTCGGCCAGGTCCCCAACTTCGTTCACTACTCCTGCGGCGACGCCTTCCGCAGCCTCCGCGTGGACTCCCAGCTCGGCCGCGTCTTCGTCGAGTACGCCTCCAAGGGCCAGCTCGTCCCGGACGAGCCCACCATCGAGCTCTGGAAACAGTCCATTCAAGGCCTCATCGCGTCCGGCCGCTTCAACCCCGAGGCCGACACCCTCCTCCTCGACGGCATCCCCCGGAATCCGCGGCAGGTCGAGCTCATGAACGAGCTCATCGAGGTCAAGGCCATCTTCAACCTCTTCTGCCCCCAGCTGGACAAGCTCGTCGCCCGGCTCCAACGACGCGCCCTCAAGGAAAACCGCCTCGACGACGCCAACGTCGATGTCATCCGTGCCCGCCTCGAAACGTACAAGCGCGACACGCGCGCCGTCCTCGACTGCTACCCCGACCACCTCATCCACCAGATCGATTCTACTCAGGAACCCCTCCTCGTCCTCCTCGACATCCTCCGCATCGTCGCCCGCATCCCCAAGCCCGCCGTCAGCGACGGCCGCACCGTCTTCACGCCGCCTCACCCCGCAAGGCCCGCCTAAGACCCTCCCGCCCGGAAATCCCTGCCCCGGTCCCGCTCCCAGCCCATGTCCCGCCCCTTGCGTCTCGCCTTCATGGGCACACCCGTCCTCGCAAGGACCCTCCTCGCAAGGCTCGCCAACCTCGCCGGTCCCTCATGGTCCGTCGTCGGCGTCGTCGCCCAGCCCGACAAGCCCTCCGGACGCAACCTCCAGCTGCAAGCGCCCCCGGTGAAGGTCGAGGCCCTCGCGCGCGGCCTCCCTGTCCTCCAGCCCTCCCGCGCCCGCGACCCCGGCTTCATCGACGCCTTCAGGCTCTGGGCCCCCGACCTTGTCGTCGTCGCCGCCTACGGCCAAATCCTACCGCAGACCCTCCTCGACGTCCCGCCCCTCGGCTGCCTCAACGTCCATACCTCCCTCCTCCCACGCTGGCGCGGCGCCGCCCCCATCCAGTGGGCCATCGCCGAAGGCGACCCCGAGACCGGCGTTTGCCTCATGCGCATGGAGGCCGGGCTCGACACCGGCCCCATCCTCGCCACCGCGCGCACCCCCATCCGCCCGGGCGACACCGGATCCACCCTGCACGACCGCCTCGCAGACCTCGGCGCCGAGCTCCTCGTCCAAAGCCTCCCGGGGATCGCCTCCGGCCAGATCCGCCCCGTCCCCCAACCCGCCGACGGCGTCACCTACGCCCGCAAGATTTCCCGCGAGGACGGCCGCATCGACTGGAACCAGCCGGCCGAGACCGTCGCACGACGCGCCCGCGCGTTCTCCCCATGGCCCGGCTCGTTCTGCACCTTCAACACCCCCGGTGGCCATGCCCGCTCCATCCTCAAGGTCCATGCCATGGAGGTCATCCATGGCCATCCCGGCGCCGCCGGCGAGGTCCTCGGCACCAGCAAGGATGGAACCCTTGTCGCCTGCGCCCGCGACGCCGTCCGCCTCGTCGAGGTGCAGCCCGAGGGGGGGCGCCGCATGCACGCCGCCGCATTCATGGCCGGTCATCCCGTTTCCCGCTTTGGCTAGGCGGGCAAGACCGCAATCCACCGTCGAAACCGCGTTCGCGCGGCTCCTGTCCATCCGCTGCCATCGCAGTCTGGCCCGCAGCCTGCCGAAGCTCGCAAGGTTCACGATCGAGGGATTCCCCGCCCCTTGCCCGAGGGTTTGGGCCGGACCCGCCGCCCCAAGGAGGGAGAACCCGCCTCCGGGAAAGCCCCTTGCCGGCCCGAAAACCAGCCGAAAACAAGTTTGACACGAAACGGGGCGGGCAGGCATTACGACGGGGCCCCGCAGTGGGGGCGCTCATCAAGAGTGGCTGAGGGACTGGCCCGTTGAAGCCACGGCAACCGGAGGTGCATCCGTGCATCTCGTCTAGGTGCCAAATCCAGGTTCCCCGGTTCACCCCGGGGGCGCAGATGAGGCAAGACGTCTGGTTCCACCCGGCTCTTCCTCATCCTGCGGGGGGGCTTTTCTTCCCCTCGCCCGGCTCCCATGAAGCGCCCCTTTCCGGGCCATGGAAGGATCAAGAGATGAGCGAGACGCAAGGATTCATGAGGTCGTTGAAGTGCCGCGAGTGCGGGCGCGACTATCCGTTGGGAGCCACGCACGTGTGCGAGTTCGACTTCGGACCGCTGGAGGTTTCCTACGACTACGAACGCATCAAGGCCACGCTGACCCGGGCCGCCATCGAGGCCCGCACCCGCTCCATGTGGCGCTACCGCGAGCTCCTCCCCGTCGCCGGCGAGCCCACCGTGGGACGCCAGGTCGGCTACACCCCCTTGGTCAAGGCCGACCGCCTCGCCCGTCGCCTCGGCATCCGGGAGCTTTGGATCAAGAACGACGCCGTGAACTATCCCACGCTTTCCTTCAAGGACCGCGTCGTCAGCGTCGCGCTGAGCCGGTCGGTCGAGCTGGGCTTCAAGACCGTCGCCTGCGCCTCCACCGGCAACCTCGCCAACTCCGTCGCCGCCAACGCGGCCGCCGCCGGGCTCGACGCCTACGTCTTCATCCCGCACGACCTTGAGCAGGGCAAGGTCGTCAACTCGCTCGTGTACGGCGCCAAGGTGGTGGGCATCCGCGGCCACTACGACGAGGTCAACCGCCTGTGCGCCGAGATCGCGGGCAAGTACCCGTGGGCGTTCGTCAACGTCAACATGCGCCCCTATTACGCCGAGGGATCCAAGTCCATGGGCTTCGAGATCCAGGAACAGCTCGGCTGGCGCATCCCCCGCCACACCGTCGTGTGCATGGCCTCCGGCTCCCTGCTCACCAAGATCCACAAGAGCTACCAGGAGTTCTCCAAGCTCGGCCTCGTCGAGCCCGTCCCGTGGAAAATCCACGGCGCCCAAGCCACCGGCTGCAACCCCATCACCCTCGCCCAGAAGTCCGGCCTCGACTTCTTCAAGCCCCAAAAGCCCAACACCATCGCCAAGTCCCTCGCCATCGGTACACCCGCCGACGGCTTCTACGCCCTCAAGGTCATGAAGGAGACCGGCGGCCATGGCGAGGACGTCACCGACGACGAGATCCGCGAGGGCATCCGCCTCCTTGCCGAGTGCGAGGGCATCTTCGCCGAGACCGCCGGCGGCGTGACCGTCGGCGTCGCGAAGAAGCTCATCGCGCAGGGCAGGATCCCGTCCGACGACTCCGCCGTCCTGTGCATCACCGGCAACGGGCTCAAGACACTCGACGCCGTCGTCGGCCATGTGGGCGAGACCCGCGAGATCCGGCCCAGCCTGCGCGAGTTCGAGGGCCTGCTGGCCTCCCAGCAGGGCGCGGCCACCCCGGCCTGATCGACCGCCCGCCCCCAACGCGCACCCCGGCCTCCCGCACCATGAACGTGCTCGTGGATGTTCCACCGTCGCTCCGCCGGCTTTGTGGCGGCGAAACCAACCTGCTCGCTCGCCCCGGCTCCGTGGCGGACATCGTGGTCGAGTTGTCACGGCGTTTTCACGGGCTCGGCGACCGCCTGTGCGACCCCCATGGCACCCTTCGTGGGTCGGTGTTGGTGCTCGTCAACGACGAGGACATCCGGTTCCTTGACTGCCAGCGCACGGCGGTCGTGCCGGGTGACAGGCTGAGCTTCGTGCCCGCGTTCGCGGGCGGCTGAGCCCGTCGCATCAAGGGCATGGCGCCGCAGGAATGAAAGGGAGACTCGATGCTCGATTCAGCAGCGGTCCAGGCAGCCCTCCGACACGAGGGCGGACTCACACGGCGCCTCTTCATGGTGTCGGCTGCCGCGCTCGCCGCGCTGCCGGCCATGGGTGCACCCACGTCGCGCGGCACGCGGCGACGCGCCCGCTGGGAAGCTGACCCCTTCCAGCAGGGCGTGGCCTCGGGCGACCCGGATTCCACCAGCGTGGTTCTTTGGACGCGCCTTTGCCCGCGCCCGTCCGAGCCTGGGTTCGGAGTGCCGCCGCGGTCGCTTGAAGTGCGCTGGGAAATCGCGGAGAACGAATCGTTCAGCGGCGGCGTCCGAGGCGGTTCGGCCGTCGCCACGCCCCAGCTCGGGCACTCGGTTCATGTCGAGGTCCACGGCCTCCGGCCCGGGCGCCACTACTGGTACCGCTTCACCTCGGACGACGCCCGTAGCCCGGTCGGGCGCACCC
>CAIYFP010000399.1 GCA_903925515.1 uncultured Verrucomicrobiota bacterium | reverse complement strand
TCCTCCATGGTGTTGCCAAACACAATGCAGGGGCGGCCGTTTGGCCCTCTGGAACTGGCCGAGATCCGCGGCCTGATTCACGACCACCCGGATTGGAGCCGCTACCAGCAGAGCCGGGAACGGGCCCGCCGATGGAACTGGCAGGGTTCCAATGGCCAGATCAAGGCCATGGCCGCCCGAACCTTGCTCGGCAAGCTCCCCCTTCGTGGCTGGATCCAGTTGCCAAGGGCAATGGGGTCACATCTAAAGTATTGACAAAACTCAACGAACTGGAGCAAAGCCGTCATGGCATCGGCCCCGGTGTGCCCCGGTACCGGAAGAGAGGAACCCCGCCGTGAACCGGGGCCATTGCGGGCAAAGCATCTTCTGCAAGCGTGAGGGTCGGCGCAGGTTCCCCGGGCACTTCCGGAGCTCCCCGAATGATTCGGGACAGCGGTGCAGGGCCGTTGTCTTACAACTCGGCGTCTCCGCGTCGTCCCGGACCTCTTCCTCTTGAAGGAGTCGGAGGCAGACGTCGTGGAGCCGACGGGAGCCCGCCGCCAACCGAAGGCGGGACGCGCCATGCGACCGGTCCAACCGCCGGTTCCCAGAGCAACTGTCAAAGCTTCGGATGTGACCCCTTTGCGCTGCACGGATGCCTGCACGAGGGGGCTGGAGGAGCGGGGAAGGAGATGGTGGTAGGAGAAGGATTCGAACCTTCGTAGGGCGTTAGCCCGGCAGATTTACAGTCTGCTCCGATTGACCACTCCGGCATCCTACCACCGAGTGCGCGCCCACGGGCGCGGGCGGAGATGAAACCCCCATCCGGCCTGTTCGGCCAAGGGTTTTTTCATTGTTGGCAGCCGCGGCACTCGAACGTGGCCCGGCCGCCGAGCATGTCCCGGCGGATGCGCCCGCCGCATCGCGCGCAGGGTTGGCCCGCGCGGTCGTACACGGCCCAGCGTTCCAGGGCGGGCTCGTTGGGCGTTGGGGACGCAGTCTTGCGGGTGCCGCGTCCGAAGTAGAACAAGCCGTCGGCACCGCGCTCGAGGTCGATCGGGAGCGAGCGCCCGAGCCGGATGGCAAGGCCAAGGACCTCGCGGATGGCGTGGTGCAGGCGGGCGACCTCGGCCGAATTCAGGCTTTTCGCGGGCCTTGCGGGCCGGATGGCGGCGTGGTGAAGGGCCTCGTTGGCGTAGATGTTGCCGACCCCGGCGAGCACCGACTGGTCGAGCAGGCGGGACTTCACGGGCTGGCGCGACCCCGCGAGGGCGGCTGCAAGGACATGAGCGGTGAAGGAATCGTCCATGGGCTCGGGCCCGAGCCCCTCGACGGTGCCAAGGCCGACCCGTCCGAACTGGCGGGGGTCCACGAGCACCCAGCGCCGCCGACCCATGCCAAGGACGATGGCGGCATGGCGGTGGAGGGGGAGCCCGGCGTCCTCGACGAGGATGCGGCCGGTCATCCCGAGGTGGGCATGCATCCATGCCTCCGCTCCGTCGCGGGCGCGAAGTGGGAAGACGAGATGCTTGCCCCGGCGCAACACTGCCGTGAAGACGGACCCGCGAAGGGAGTCGTCCAGCTGGGGTTCCGTCCATGGGCGCGTGACACGTGCCTTGAGAACCCGGGCCGAATCAATCCGGAGCCCGGGCAGGACGTCGTGCAGGCGACCGCGCAGCACCTCGACCTCTGGCAATTCCGGCATGGGCGACCGTTGCGCGCACGGGGCGGCGGTTCAAGCGGCGGCGGGCGTTTGCGGAAACGGTTCAGGAGGGGAGGAGCTTGTCTTCCGTGGGGGGCCGGCATCCTCGTTTGGACCCGCACTTCCGCCACGCGGCCACGGCGGTGCTACTGCCGGAACACCCGGAAGAACCGGTGCGGCCGGGTGAACACGTCGGGATCGAGCACCGCGAGGGGGCTGGTGACCGGCGATTCCGTGCGGGCCGTTGTTGAACGTGGTGTCCACCACGCGCAATCCTCCGGCCACGTCGAGGCTCCATCGGTCTGGCCCGGCCTCGGTGCTGTTGCCGTCCCATGACCCGAGCACGAGCTGGTTGCACAGGATGGTGACGGCGACGTGTGCCGGGAGCGAGTGGAGGGGGAGGGTGACCGTCTCGTTGCCGAAGGCACCGAGGTAGGCGTGATTCCCGGCCGGGGTGACTTCCGGGTTCCGGCTCTGCCGGGTGACCTCGGCCACGAGGTATCGGCCCATCGGGATTGCATGGAAGCAGTTCTCATTTTGAAAGAGAGGCCCGAGCGCGAGGCTGGGCACGAGGGTGATGGGAGCGTAGCCAGACGGACGAGGAACGCCCTGGACCCGGGTGGCGGCGAAATTCGGGCAGGCGCGGCCACCGCGGACCGAAGGGCCGCGGTGCTCCCGGAAAGCGCCCTCAGGACTTTTTCGCGTACGGCCCCAGTTCGAGACCCCGCATCATGAAGTCCATGAGCCCGCTCCAGTCAGGAAAGTGGATGTAGAAAGTGAGGGCTCGGACGTGCTCGAAGAACGTCCGGCGGGAGGAAAGCCTGGCGCGCAATGCCCGGTAGGATTCATCAACCCAGCCCAGCGCGGTATGCACGAGGAAGGCCAGGAGGTTCAACGAGGTCAGGACCGCTGCCAGGTGCTTCTTGCCGTGTCCGAAGTTGTGCTCGAGATGATAGCCCTTGGTCTTGAGGGTGTTGTTGTTCTCGTTCTCGATTTTCCAGCGGGCCCGGGCCGAGGCGGCCAAGCTGGCGACGTGGGTCTCGTCGATCTTCCAGTCGGGGCTCCCGGTGGATTTGTGTGGGTGAACCTGGCGTCGGGATCGAATGCCCGCCCCATGTGGCCCGGTGGAGAAGCCCCCGGGCAAATGCCCTTTGAGGGGCTTCTCCACCGGGCCACCCGGGGCTCGCGCCGAAACATGCTCGGGAACGTGCGGGCTTGGGGCCATCGCGGGCGACGGGCATCCTTGCCCACATGGACCAGAAGAACGTGTTCGCTGTCGCCCTCGGCTTGGCCGGCACCCCGTGGAAGGTCGTCGATGTGAGCTTCGACAAGGAACTCAAGCGGCTGGACATCACCCTCGACTATCCCCCGGGCAGCCTCTTCCCCCACCCGTCCACCGGCCGTCCCTCGCCCACCTACGACAGTTCCGAACGATCATGGCGGCACCTCAACTTCTTCCAGTTCGAGTGCTACGTGAAGGCCCACGTTCCCCGCGTCGATGGCGGCCCCGGGGCCGGGGTTCACCAGGTCGCCGTGCCGTGGTCACGCCCGCAAAGCGGGTTCACCCTCCTCATGGAGTCGATGCTGCTGGTCCTTGCCCAGAGCGGCATGACCGTCGCCGAGGCGGCCCGCGTCATCGGCGAGCATCCGCAGAGGGTCTGGAACGTGCTGCTGCATCACGTCGAGCGTGCCCATGGGAGCATGAGCCTTGAAACAGTGCGGGTGGTGAGCGTGGACGAGGTGTGCCGGAAGCGCGGGCATAACTACCTGACGATCGTCAGCGAACCCAAGCAGGAGGGCCGTCCGACGCGAGTCCTGCTGGCCGTGGAGGGGCGCGACAGCAAGGCCTTGAAGGCGTTTGCCGACCACCTGAGGCGGCAGGGGTTGTCGCCGGAGCAGATTCAGACGATCTGCTCGGACATGAGCCCGGCGTACATCAAGGGGATCTCCGAGGAGTTCGGGGGCGCGATGCTGGTGTTCGACTACTTCCACGTTGTGCAGTTGGTGACCCATGCGCTGGACGAGGTGAGGCGGCGGGAGCGGATGGCATTCCCGAACGAGCTGAAGAAGGTGCGGTGGGCGCTGCTGAAGGGGGAGGACAAGCTGACGGAGGCGGATCGAGAGACGCGGCGCCGGGTATGCCGCGGGAAGCTGCAGACCGGGAAGGCCTTCAACCATCTGGACGCGTTGAGGGAACTGATGAAGGAGACGGACGCGGCGGTGGCCGAGAAGGATCTCAAGTGGTGGTGCGGATGGGTGTCGCGCTCTCGGATCCCGGAGAGGGTGAAGGTGTCACGGACGATCCGGAAGCACTGGGACGGGATCATCGCGTACCTGAAGACACGGGCGAACAACGGGGCGGCCGAGGCGCTGAACGGGATCATCCAGACGGTGAAGAGGAAATCGCGCGGCTTCCGTACCGTCCGGTACTTCACGGCAATGATCTACCTCGTGGCGTCGCGCCTTGAGTTCGACCTGCCCGACCCCCTTCCTTCCACCCACACAAAGTCACATTGAGGCTGGTTTTTTAGCTAGGCGAACATGTCTTTGCTGCGGTGGCGGAAGGCTCAACACCGGACACGGCTGAGCCCGTTCCGAGCCCACGACGGATCGCGGACGTGGAAGGAGCACTGGGTGCAGGCACCTCAGCTGGTCTGCTTCCTGACCCTTGCGATGGGGCGGCCAGTGGAGAAGTGCATGACCGGGAAGGGTCACGATACGACTGCGGGGATGCCCATGGAGTCGGTGGGCTGGATCCTGTCGATGGACGTGCAGCCTCAGTTGACGCTGGGGGAGGCAGCTTGCGCTGAGCCGGTGGACGGGAGCCGGGCACGACCCGGACAAGGCGCATTTGGTCGCGCGCCTTGGCCAGTTCTTGGAAAAGGGGTTGCGAGTGGTGGAAAGCGTGGCGGAGGGAACGGTGACCTGATTTGAGGAGCTGCCGGCTCAGCGAAGGAACCAAGCCGAATGACCTCGGGCCTTGGTTGTCTTTCACCCATCCCCCCTGCATGTCCAAAACCTTGCGTCGCCGCTGGAACCGGCGCGGTCCTTGTTGGTCCCCGGCGCCCCTTCCTCAAAACCTCCAGTCGAGGCTCGCGCGGACGTTTCTGCCGGGCTGGTTCACGCCGCTACCGTGGATGCGATACGACTCGTCGAGCCAGTTCTCGAAGGCGAACGACGCCCGTACCTGCGCGCGCCACGCGTAGCTGACCCGAAGATTGGCCGTCATCCATCCGGGCGTGCCGCGGGGTGGAATGCGTTGGGTATCCAGTGCGTCGGCGGGCGAGAGCTGGTCCTGTCGCGCTGAAAACTGTCCGAACACCTCGACCGCAAGCCCGGGCAGCCATGTCTCGGGCGTCCAACGAGTCCCGGCGATCCCCGTTGTGGGCGCCCCCCGCGACATGGGCGCCCTATATCCCACGGGGCTCAGCGCCGGGAAGTAATCCGTCTCTCCTTGCTGCCATGCCGCGCTTCCATACAAGGCCAGCCCAGCAAGGCATCGCAGCTCGCCATCCCATTCGACGCCCTCGACATAACCTTGCGCCCCGTTGCGCTTCACGACCTCCCGCAGACCATTCACGACTTGTCCCGTGGGCGTCGGCACGATCATGTCTTGGATCCATGTCCGGTAGTAACACCCCGAAGACGCCCAACGCCCCGACGCCACCCTAACGCCAGCATCCGCGGACAGAAACTCCTCCGGGTTCAACTGGAATGAGGGCGTTTCAAGCTCTCCGCTCCGGGCAATGTCGAACCGTGTGAGATCGCTCAGGTTCGGCGCCCGGAAGCCCTGCCCAATCCCCGTGAACACGCCCCAATGCTCCGCCTCATCCGGATGCCACAAAAGCCGGGCGTTGCCCACCACGCTCTGCCAACTGTCCGAGTAGGAAACGGGCAGGCGCGTCGCGGGGTCCTGCACCCGGCCCGCCCCGGCCCGCGCCCATGTATAGCGGCCGCCCGCCGTGAACTGGGTGCGCATGGGCAACGAGAGCTCATCTTGGACAAACGCCCCGAAGAGATCGTAGCTGGAATCGTCGGCAACAGGCCCTTGGATGCCCACGCCCGTGATGGCGCCGGCTGCGGACCGGTTGATCGTCCCGGCCGCGACGGCGTCATGGTAGTGCTCTGCGCCATAAGTCCATTGGCCGACGGCGCTGGGGCTGACTCCTTGGAGCGCAACGCCGGCCGTGCCCACGTCCACGTCGTCGTCTTGGTACGTCTTGTTGGCCTTCTGGACGGTCCTCAGCTCTTCCTGGACCTGCCATGAGACCGTTGCCGTGAACTGGTCGCCGCGTTCCGTGTCCGTGCGAATCCGCGCATACGCTAGTTCCCGGAGCTGGTCGAACCCATGCTCAAGGTCGCTGCCACGGGTCAAGCCCTCCCAATGGAGTCCATGGACGGTTCGATGCGTGCGTTTGACGTCGAGCTGCTGGGTCCGTTGGTAGGCGACGGTCAGAACATGGCGCTCATCAAGGATGACCTCGGCCTTCAGGTCGGCGTCCCATTGGTCGTACCCCGTGTAAGGCTGCGTCCCAACCGGATCCCCCGCCCGGAGATCGCCGTAGGTTTTTCCGGAAATGCCGACGGCATAGCCCCATTGGCCGGCGACGCCCTCGCTGTATTGGACGCGACCGACGTGGGAGTTGTCCGCGCTGGCGACCCGGTAGTAGGCGGCTCCTTCATGGACCCGTTGGCCCTGCGCGCCGTACACGATGGGACTCATCAATGCGTTGATCGCGCCCCCGATGGCGTCGGAGCCGTGCATCACGCCTGCGGGCCCCTCCAACAGCTCAAGCCTCCCGATCGCCCACGTGTCCACCGTCGCCCAATACTGGTTCGGCCCGTCCCGGAAGGTGGAGTTGTTCAACCGGATGCCATCGACCATGGCCAACGTACGAAATCCCGTGAACCCCCGGATGTAGGGCGAGCCTTGGCCGCGGGCCGTTTGCTGGACCATGACGGACGGCGTGTACAACAAGGCGTCCGGAATGCTCGAAGCCATCGTTCCCGTGCGAAGCTTCTCCGCCGAGAACGTCTCCACGCGATACGGCACGTCGGCAATGAATTCCTCTGCCCTTCCAGCCACCACCACGACGCGACCGAGAGGCTCGGCCGGGGCATCCGCAAGCGCGGCCATGACGGCTACATGAAGCATGATGCCCACGGCCAGCGGCCAACGCCCAGAATGACGCGCCTGCCCTCCTTTATCACCCCGCTTGCATCGCATTCGAGGCGTCGTCATGCCGAAGTCTAGAGAAACGCTCAAGACCTTGTTGGGCCCTCTTGCGTCACCGGCACGGATTTTTGCGCGAGAGCTTCCTTCGGATTGCGCACCATCCCAACAACCCCAGTGCCGCCATCCCTCCAGCTTCCATGGGCTCAGGAACCTCCGTGATGGCCACGGTGCCGACCGTGGCACTCACCCCCACCCCTGCGCCACTGGCCATGATGAAGAAGCTGTCGAGGCCAAGGTTGGATTCCACGTCCTTCATCACGAATCTCCAGTTGCCCAATTCGAGGTTTGTCGTGTCGAGCGTGATCTCGGCGAGGCGGAACTGGCCCTGCGGAATGGTCACGGACGTGCCAACCGGGGCCGCCGTGAAGTCCACAAGGTATTGCACCGTCCAGAATTGAGGGCTGGTGGCGACGGTCTGGGTGGTAATGTGCGCCTCCGGCAGGCCCGCCCATGGGGTGCCCGTGATGAAGTCCACCGCGGTGATCGCCGGGACGTTGGCGTCGGCAAAACCGGCGTCCACCTGGAATGTCAGGTACCCTCCAATCACCTGCTCGGCTTGGCCGCCGACGTTGGAAGCCGTCACGACGAACTTCTGGTTTGCTTGGTTCTGGGCCAACTGGATGGGCTGGGCAGCAAGGTCGATCAGGAACGTTTGGCCATGGCCTTGCTCCATGCCCAGCACGGCCCCTGCGAACCCGCCAATCCATCCGGCAACATTCCTGCGTCTCGATTTCATAGGCTTCCTTCTGAGAACCATCACGGGATCACCACCCGGTACCATCGCCCGCCGTCCTCGTCTTCCACGGCTATCCGCCATGTCAGGGCGTTCTCGCCCGACTCAACCTCCCGTTCCTCGTCGCTCCACGTCCCGTCACCCAACCCTACCCGCCGTTGCAGCCTCCATGGTAGCCCGTCGTCGCACACGCGGAACATCACCTCGCGTCCGTCGGCCGACATCCGCGTCTCCAGCGTCGGCCGTTGACCTTCCGGAACCGTGATCGCTCCTTGGCTGGCTGCCTCGGCCATAAGGCCGGCCAAGCGCCTCTCGCCGCCTTGGCCCGCCTGCGAACCAAGGTCAAACAGCACCAAGGCGGTCGAGGCTCCGGTCAGCCGCGCCCGTGCGAGCACCGAGTCGGACAGCTCAACCGACTTGTTCCGGTTGAAGTCGAATCGCGACGACAACCCGGCGCCATTCGGGACCGTCAACGACTGCGCCGCCGCGTTGGCGTCCGCTGTGGTCACCCAGAAGTCCGTCTGGCTGTTGCCCGTCTCGCCGGGCGCATTGCCAAAGTAGAACGTGTCCGGAACGGCCAAGCCCGTCCGCGCGTTGGCCTTGACCGTCACCTGCAACCAACGTCCGGCCACGGCCTCGTTCGCGTCCGCAACCATGTCGCCGTTGTTTGCAACCCAGACCATCGTGACCCGGTCCGAGCCTCCCACGCCGGCGCCTCGGCGCACCACGACCGAGGACGGAGCCGACGCCGTGGCCCATCCCGAAGGCGTCTGCGTGTTCCCGGCGCGGAACTCGAAGTCCGAAGCCGTGAGACTGTTGCCGGCCGGCAACCCGAACACGTCCACCATGACGCCATTCAATCCGGACGCGTACGAAGTGTAGTTGGCAAACGTCGCCCTCCGCCCCGGCAACAGCGCGGACTTGTCCGGAGCCACCGCCGCGTCGTCGCCCGCATTCGCGGCCGCGTCGTTCCCGTCCCAGCCCGACCGGTTATAGAACACCCAACGCCCGACCACCTCCACCACGGAGCGCACCGTGAGGATGCCCGGCTGGTAATAGACCGTGTAGTTGGCAAGCGTTGCCGGGCCGGTCACCCCGATGGAGTACAACCCGACCGAACTGCTCGCCGTGGCCGGGCACGAGAGCGAAACCTGCCCGCTCAGAAGGTTGGTCGAATCCCATGGCATCAGGCCCACGTAGCGCGCGTTGAACACGGGGTTCGGTTGCCCTTGCAGCTTCGACTTGTCCGCGGCGACCACCAGCACGAACGCCTTCGTCACGGTCAAGACACCGGCCGACCCCGTCACCGCGTAGTTCGGGTTCGTCCCGGGCTTGACGGTGATGGGATACGTCCCCACGGCGGCGTTCGTGCCTGCGGCGCATTCCAACGTGAACACCGGCGAGGCGCCCCCGGCGGGGACGCCTGATATGATCGTCCTGAACCTCGGGTTCACCGCCCCGTAAACCCGCGACGCCGACTCGGCGCGCACCGTCACCGGAGCCCGCGCCACCACCAAGGACCCCGTCGCCTCGCCGGTATAGTTCGTCGCCAACACCGTGGCTCGCACCGCATAGGTCCCGGCGTTCACGGGACGGTTGGTCGTGCTTCCATAAAGAATCCGCACGGGCAATCCCGACGGCACCGTGGTGGCCGTGATGGATTTTGCAGTCCCATCATAGACCGCGCCCAACCCGCCCAACGTCACCGTCGCCACGCCCGGCGTCACCGTGAACGACCGCGTCACGGGACTCGCCGCAAGAAAGTTGGCTCCGCCGACCTGCGACGCCCTCACCTGGACCACGCCTTGGTTCGTCAACACCAACTGGCTGCCCGACAACAAGGCAGGGCCTGACACCAACTCGAAGGCCACGGCGAGGCCGCTGCTCGCGCTCGCGACCAATGCCAAGGGCGACGCCGTCAATGGCTGGCTCGGGATCGCCGCAAAGGTGATGGACTGTGGCCCCTTCGCGACCACGAAGCTCGTCGTCACCTCGGCCGCCGCGCCGTACGTGCCATCACCGGGCTGGTTCGCCACCAAAACCACCGTCCCCGCCCCCAGCAACGTCACCGTGCCGCCCGTCACCGTCGCCGGGCCGGACTTCACGCTCACCACCACCGGCAGGCCCGAGGATGCCGTCGGGACCCCGATCGAGACGGTCTTGCCCGGCGCGAACACCTGGTCTGCAACCGGCGTGAACGACGCGATCGCCTGCGCGCCGATCGCAACCACCGTGATCACCCGGTTGTTCTGCGTCGCCTGCCAACCAAGCCCGGCCGCCAAGCCCGGCAACTTCACCGACGCGAACGAGCCGGTAGGCTGCACGTTGAACAACGTAAAGCTGTCGCCCGCCACCAGCGCGTCGCCCACCGCCTCCACCTCCAGTGTTCCGCCAGCCACGATGCTCGTCGCGCCCGCGACGCGGTCGGAGGAGAGAATGGAGCCGCTGCGCTGCACTTGCAGTCGCGTCGTGCCCGACAAGGCGACCGCATTGTTGATCGTGAGGGTGCCGATGCCGAGCGAGCCCGGAGCAAGCACCCCTTGGACCGTCACGCTTCCTCCCAGCGTTCCCGTGCCGCCCAACGTCCCGCCCGACTGCACGGTGACGGCCGTGTTCGCGAGGCTGCCATTCACAAGGAGCGTGCCGCCCGCAATCGTGGTTGCGCCTGTATAGCTCGAGCTGCCGGTCAACGCGACCGTGCCGTCGCCTTCCTTGCGGAGGCTCGCGGTGCCGCTTTGGCCAATGCCGGACTCGATCTGCAGGTCGATGCCGTTCGGCGTCGTCCCGAATTCCGCACCCAGGACATAGGAGGTCTGCCCGCTATCCACCCGGAGCATGATGCCGCCGGTGGTCTTCACGACGGATGTCTTGCTGCTCGCCTTGGAGCGAAGGGCGCCCGAGACGGAGTTGTATTGCCCAAGGTCCAGCCGGGCCGAACCCTCGATGCTGCCACCCGTCAAGTCATAGGCCACGCCAAAGGCTCCCAAGCCGCCCGTGCCGATGATCTTCCCGCCATCGACATGGACGTTGGTGAGGCCGCCGCCCCAGCCCACGGGGTTGTTCGTCATCGCCAACGTGGCGCCCGACCGGATCGTGATCTTCCCGTTGAAGCTGGAGTTGTTGAACTGGCTGCGGCTTTGGTTGGCGGCCAGCGTCCCCTCCTCCACCAAGGTCTCGCCCGTGTAGGTGTTGTTGGCGGTCAAGAGCAGGGTTCCCGCGCCCGTCTTGGTCAGGCCCTTGCCTCCGGCCACCACCGCATTCACCTCCAGGATCCCGGTCCCCACGTCCACCGTTGGCGTTCCGGACCCCCCATCCAACGTCAAGGTCCCTCCCGTTCCTGAAGTAATCTTCCATCCGTGCGACGGCGTCGTGTCATCGAAGGCCAGGGTTCCCACCGTGCGCGAGCCGTCCAAGGTGATGGCCGCGTCCGCAGTCAGGTTAACCCGGTTGAAGCGCGCAACGCTGCCAGACCCGGCGGGCACGACGCCCGTGAGCCAGTTCGCCGACGTGCCCCAGCTTCCCCCACCGGCCACCGTCCAGTAGTTCTGCGGGCTGACCTGGACCGTCAACGTTGCCTCATCTTGGGTCCCATTGAGGTCCGTCACCCG
>CAIYFP010000398.1 GCA_903925515.1 uncultured Verrucomicrobiota bacterium | reverse complement strand
CGGGCCTTGGCGTTCGAGGCGGAGGCGATCTCGGGAATTGGACCCTTCGACGCGGCGCAAGGCTGGGTTGGGAGCGGGATGAGGGATGGCTTGAACTGGTATTGGGTGAGCCAATTGCCCCGCGCGGAGGTGGAGAGGCTTGTGGGCCTGATTTCGCCGAAGGGCGCCACGGTTGAAGGCATCTTGCATCCGGGTGGTCTGCCGCGGCGGTTGGGCCCGGGAAGCGGTGGGTGGCAGCGGATCGAGCTTTGGGACGAGCACGTGGTGTGCGTGGACGGGTTGGCGCCCCAGGCGGCTCGCGTGCGGGTCGTCGAGGCGCCCGCGTCGCGATCTGGCTGGGAGGCCGTCGGCTCGGATGCATTCCAGCCGTTCCCCGGTGAGCGCGGCCTCCTCGCGGCAACCTCGGCCCTTGCGCGTCAGGGGCCCGGGGTGGCGCAGGTGCTGGAGGACGAGGAGGTGCTGCGGGAATGGCTGCGCGGATGGACGCGGGAATTGGCCTCGGACGGCGCGCGCGTGCCGGTCATTCGTCCGGGTCATGCAGCGGCGTCCGGGGCCGGGCGCCAGAAGGCGCGGTCCATCGCCGTCGCCGCAGCCGTGGCCTTGGCCTGCGGGGCCCACGCGACGTGGACCAAGGGCTGGGAGTCAGGATTGAGGAGGGAGTTGGAGGAAGCCGGCCGTCCGGCGGCGGAGTTGTCCATGCACCGTCGGAAGGCATCGGACCTCGAGGTTCAACTCACCGAGGCGCGCCGGGAACTCAAGGGGCTGGAGGAACTCCGGGCGTATTGGAAGGACACGCTGGACCGGGAGCATCGGCGGCATGCGACGTTGCTTCGGGTCTTGGCGGAGACGATGCCCGAAGGGGTCATGTTGGCGGGCTTGACGGAGGGTTCGGGGGAGATGCGGGTTTCTGGGGTTTCGTTGTCGCCGGCGGCGACCGGGCTGGGGACGAGGATGGGGGCGGCGATGGAATCGTTTGGGTGGCGGGCGGAGCCGCCGACGCGACGGGCGCTGGGTTTGTTGCCCGGGGGCGGTCCTTGGCAGGTGGAATGGACGCTCAAGGTGGTTGCCCCGCCGCCGGGCGGGCCCATGGCTGGCCTGACCAATTTGGCGACGGGTTTGTCACGGGAGGCGGCGCGGACGTCGGTGCTGGCGGTGGGACTGCCCGGACGGGACGAGGGAGGCGGGCGATGAATGAGACGGGGGCGGGCGAGCAACGAGCGGGCATGAACGGTCTCCGGCGCGCGTGGTGGGCTCCGGCGTTGGCCGTGGCGATGGGCTATGCGGGGTGGATGGGCGTGGGGATGGCGCGGCAGGGACGGGCCCTGGAGCAACAGGTGCAGGCCGCCCGGGCGGCGGCACCCCGGCCCGGCGACATCGAGGCCGAGCGTGTGCGGGGGATCGTCCTGGATCGTGATGTGTCGGAGGTGCGCGCGGCCATGGAGCCCTTGCGACAAGAATTGGCACGGCTCGGCGGGGCATGGACGAACACGGCGTCGCGACTGGCCGGGGCGGAGGAGTTGGCTCGGCTCTGGGAGCGTCACGGCATGCGACTGGAGGAGCAGGCGGCGATTGCCGGCGACGCGGCGTTGACGCCCTCGTTGCAACAGTTGGTGGATCGTGCGCGCGTGATCGTTGGCAAGGGACGGCATCCGGCGCTGTGGGAGGTTCGATTGAGGGGCAGCTACCTTGGCATGCTGGGATCCTTGGAGGAGTTGGCGAGGTCGGAGCTGGCGGCCGTTCCCATGAGCCTGGAGATGCGGGGCATTGAAGGGCGCGTGGAGAAGGAATGGAGGG
>CAIYFP010000397.1 GCA_903925515.1 uncultured Verrucomicrobiota bacterium | reverse complement strand
TCACCTGTTTGGCACGCCATTGATCAAGCCAGCCACGCCCCTCTTGGCGGCACTCTTCCTCGAAGCGAGGCGGCTCCGGGCGGATGGGTGAAGGCACGTGAATCATGGCACACCTCCCGAGGCGGACAGCCAGCGCGGCCAAAATGGGTCACCTTCGGCCAAGGTCCGCTCGAGTTCGGCATGCACCGCTCCACGGGTCATTCCTTCACGCTCGCCACGCATCCAGCGGATGGCATCCGTCAGCGCCTTCTCGGCTTCCTTGGAGTAGCCGCTCTTCATGTCGAAGGCAGGGGAGCGCAGCCATTCGATGACACTGCCAAAGCGAGCCCATTGCACCTTCTCCAGGCGCACCTCATGGCCGGCCGTCAGCTCCAAATTGAAAATGCGGTCGCGGGATTCATCAAAGATCGTCTCGACCGAGGCGAGGACAAACGGCGCATGGGTGGTCGCCAGCACCTGAACCTGCGGTGCATCAGCGGAGGCCAGCATCTGGTTGAGCACGCGCACCACGGCGGGCAGGATCGTCCGCTGCCATTGCGGGTGCAGGTGCGCCTCCACCTCGTCCCACAACAACACAATCCTCCGCGAACATTCCCTGCCCCGCTGACCCGCCGCTGCCCGGTGTTCCTCCCATGCCCACACCAGCATGTAAGCCAAGGAAAGGATGCGCCTCATGCCGGCCGAAGTGTGCGGCAGGGGCACCGGCCCGTATGGCATCATGAGCGTCGGCACGTCCCGCACCCCCATGCCAGGCACGCGCACGGACTGCCCCGGCACCAAGGGAGCCTCGTTCCCGCCAGGTGAAACCTCGGCCAACACCGCCACCAGACTCTTGAAGGCCCCGTTGGCCTTCAGGCTCCACGTCTCCCAATCCTCCAGCAGACCCCGGCAAATCACGGTTCCGTCCTCCGGGTCACGCTTGCCCTCCCAGAGCTCAGCCTTCTCAAATTGAAACGCCGCCGGCCGCTCGCCGCCATTACGTTCCGGGTCCCAGAGCGAGAACCCGCCATCGATACGCGCGTAGAGCACCAACCCAGGATCGGGTGGCCGACGCACAGGCAACGGGGACCAGTCCAGCGTCTCCCGCCGATAGTGGCACTCGACCTCCGAATTGGGCCCCCCCCTGCCGTGGACGTGATAGCGAATGGCCGCGTTGCTCACGCCTGCGGCAGGGTGGATGACGCGTCCTTCGATCCAGCAGCGGGTCAGCGCCCACCAGGCCAGATCCAAGACGAAGGTCTTTCCCAGACCGTTGTCGCCCGTGAGGAGGTTCAGCCTCTCGCCAAACTCAAATTCGAGCGCAGGAGCCGGGCCAAGATGACTCAGGGATAGGGTCTCAAGCATGGGACAATGCAGGATAAAAATGGAATGCGTTCATCCAGCCAAACGACAAATCAGACGCACCCCACCGGCAAACGGCTTCCAGACGTCAGTGGTAAGACAGGCGGTGACCACGATCATCATGCCGCAACCCGGCGGTAAGTACGAAGGATTAACTCCCCAGGCCGAAGCTGTCCGGCCTCAAGCAGCCTTGCAACCTCATTCATGGCCGCTCCCTTCGCCAAGCAGGCTCGGGAGCGCGTCTCGGGGGACCACGCCCTCCCGAACTCAGGGGGATCCCAACGGCGACGGTGAGGAGTCTTCACGAGCCGCCGCCGCGGGCCCGGCAGCCTACCGAGGCCTGATCTCGTCCGGCCGGATGTTCAGGCTCCGAATTGCGCATTCGCCCACTTCCAACAAGGACGGCAACCATGTCCTTCACCAAACGCTTACGGCCTGGAGGCTCTTGTTTGGTTAGCAGCAAGCCAGAAACCCAGTGTCGCCTCGGGGTATGCCCAAGGCCGCGACGACATGCCGCCCGCACGTCCAAAACCCAGACCTGCGGCCGCCGGGCCATGATAAGGATGCCCTTTGTCACATGTTTGGATGTGACCCGTTGCCCCCACGGGTCACGCCACCTGGTGGGGGATCCTCCCGCGAACCAGTCACCCAACCGCTGACGTTAGTCGGGCGGTGGGGACATCCGGCCCGTAGCATGGCACCGAATCCCTCGCCGACCCGTGGTCGCTGGGATCTGACGTCCCGGCGGGGCATCCCCCGCATGGATGAATCGGCGGCATGCATCCAGCGGCAGACGGTGGCCCAACGGCGGGTCCGGACTGGAGACGCGTCGTGCACGAAGGACCCGAAAGCCTCCATGAGACCGCTTCAACCGGGGGTGTCGAAACAAATGTCAACAGTTTAGATGTGACCCCTTTGCCCCCCCTCTCCCCCACCCCACCCCCGCCCCCAAGCCAGCCTAACCCCATCCCCAAACCGTTCACTCCAGCCCCGACGACGCCCCACGCGTCGCCGGGGCTTTCTTTTGAAGGCGCACCAACCAGCCTTTCGGGGCCGTGGCCAACGGGCGCGCCCCCAAGGACCACCACCTGCGATCTCGACGACCTCGTCAGCAAGGGCTTGCTGCACAAGATCGGCAAGGTTGGGCGTGGCACTCGCTACGTCCCGTCCGATAAACAACGGGCCGCGAACCGGCCCAATCAGCCTCAGCCAGCCAAGCCAAAACCGGCCATGAATCGGCCAAATCGGCCATCCGCTCCCATCCAACCCCCGCCGCCCCCATCGGCTCGCCAAGGGCTCCGCGGGCCCACCCCGGTTTCCATCGGATCCCGGCTGAGGCACCTGGAAGATCTCCCCGACACGTTCCCATGGCATCACGGGCCGCATGAAACGACTGAAGATGAACCTCCCG
>CAIYFP010000396.1 GCA_903925515.1 uncultured Verrucomicrobiota bacterium | reverse complement strand
GCCCCAGTTTTGGAACGTCTTGACAGGCGACATGAGCCTTGTGGGTCCGAGGCCCGAGCGGCCGGAATTGATCGAAAACTTCAAATTCAACATCCCCAACTACAACGCCCGCCACGCCGCCAAGCCGGGTATTACGGGATGGGCGCAGGTCAACGGGCTTCGCGGCGACACGGACCTTGGAGAAAGGGTTCGCTGCGACCTCTGGTACCTTGAGAACTGGTCGGTTTGGCTCGACTTCCAAATCATGGCCATGACGTTCCTTAGCAGGAAAAACGCCTATTAGGACCGACGGTTTCCCGCCAGCCGGGGCGGGATATTCCCATGGGGCGTGGCCATGGGGCGACGGCCCGCACCCTAGGCCCGCACGATCCTCGCGCGCGATCCCTCCCGGCGCGGGCCCCGCATGACGTTGCGCGTGTCCAACACCAATGCAGCCCAGTCCGCAAGCTGGTCGTAGTCCACGGCGCGGTGCGCCGTGACCAGCACCACCACGTCGAAGGCCGACACGGCTTCCCGGCACCATGCAACGGATTGCTTGCCTGCCCAGTGCGGATGTTCACGCGTGGCCTTTAGGCAAGGGATGTGAGGGTCATGGTACTCGACGAGCGCGCCCCTCCTCGAAAGCTCCTCCATCAGGACATATCCGGGCGACTCGCGGTCGTCATCGACGTCGGGCTTGTAGGCGATCCCGAGGACAAGGACCCGTGCGCCCTTGACCGGTCGGCCGTCCTCGTTGAGGGCATCCGCCGTCCTGTGCACCACGTGCAACGGCATCGCCGTGTTGATTTCGCCGGCCAACTCGATGAACCGGGTGGGGCGACCGAATTCCCGCGCCTTCCATGCGAGGTAGAAGGGGTCCACGGGGATGCAATGCCCGCCAAGGCCCGGCCCGGGATGGAAGGCCATGAATCCAAAAGGCTTCGTGGATGCCGCCTCGATGACTTCCCAAACATCGATTCCCATGGCCTCGTACACGACCTTGAGCTCGTTCACCATCGCGATGTTGACGGCCCTGAAGATGTTCTCGAGCAGCTTGGTCGCCTCCGCCACCCTGCATGAGGAAACAGGGACGACCCGCTGCACGACCCTCGCGTAGATTGCGGCGGCCGCGTCCCGGCAGGCGGGCGTGAGCCCCCCGACGACCTTGGGTATGCCGGAAATGCGGCTCATGGGATTCCCCGGGTCCTCGCGTTCCGGCGAGTAGGCCAGGTGGAAGTCACGCCCGGCGACCAATCCCGAGCCTGTCTCCAGCACCTCCCTTAGCACCCCCTCCGTGGTGCCCGGGTAGGTGGTCGATTCCAAAACCACCAGTTGCCCCTTCCCGAGGTGCCTCGCCACCGCGTGGGCCGTGGCGATCACATAGGACAAATCCGGCTCCTGCTGCCGCGTCAAGGGCGTGGGCACGCAAATTAGGATGGCGTCCGCCTCGGCGAGCGACGCGGCATCGGCGCTTGCCCCAAACAACCCTTTGGCGACGGCCTCCGCAACCCGGCCGCTCGGGACATGGGAAATGTAAGAGCGTCCCTCGTTCAATGCCGAGACCTTCAGCGGATCGATATCGAGCCCAATGACACGGATGCCGGCATCCGCGAAATGCAAAGCCAAGGGCAGCCCCACGTAGCCAAGGCCCATGATCGCAACGACCGGACGTTTCGTGCTCATTTCGCTTTCATTCCCAAACAACCCAAGCCGGATCGCGCCGCCGTCGTTGCCCCTACACCCGATAATGCCCGCGATACCACCTCACGAAGCTCGGGATGCCCTCCTCGATCGATATCCGAGGGCGGAACCCCACGTCGCGCTCAAGGTCCGAGACGTCGGCGTGGGTCGCCGGCACGTCACCCGGCTGCATGGGCAACAAGCGCAGGACCGCCTTGCTGCCCACGGCCACCTCGATCTGCCGGATGACGTCCATGACGGCGACGGGTCGATGCCCCCCGATGTTGTAGATGCGGTACGGGGCCGGGCTCGACGCGGGGTCCGGGCGTGCCGCATCCCATGTCGCGTCGGGAGCCGGGACATGGTCGGCCGCCCGGGTCATCCCTTCGATGATGTCATCGATGTAGGTGAAGTCCCGGAGCATGTTGCCCCCGTTGAAGACATCGATGGGACGGCCGTGAAGGATGGCGTCGGTGAAGAGGAACATGGCCATGTCCGGGCGCCCCCATGGCCCATAGACGGTGAAGAAACGGAGCCCCGTCGTTGGAAGCCGGAACAAGTGGGCATAGGCATGGGCCATGACCTCGTTTGCACGCTTGGTGGCGGCATAGAGGCTCAGGGGATGGTCCGCGCCATGATGGGGGCTGAAGGGCATGGCCGCGTTGGCGCCATAGACCGAGCTGGAAGAAGCAAAGACAAGGTGTTCCACCCCATGTCGGCGGCACCCCTCAAGGATGTTGCCAAACCCAACGAGGTTGGAGTCCACATAAGCCTCGGGCGCCTGGATGGAATAGCGAACCCCCGCCTGCGCGCCGAGGTGGATCACACGCCGCGGACGGATTGCGTCAAATGCCGAGGCCATCGCGACCCGGTCCGCGAGGTCCGCATGGATGAACTGGAACCCGGGGCATGAACGAAGGATGGCCAGCCGTGCCTCCTTGAGGCTCGGGTCGTAGTAGGGATTGAGGTTGTCGAGGCCGACCACCGAGTCGCCCCGCGCCAGCAAATGCCTTGCGAGGTGGAACCCGATGAAGCCGGCCGCGCCTGTGACCAAGACCTTCAAGGATGGGGCCTTCCAGCGTGAGCTAACGGCCCACGCCCCGGTAGATGAACCCTTGCGACTCCATCGCCGCCCGGTCGAGGAGGTTGCGGCCGTCGAAAAGCAAGGGGGCAACCATGTCCCTCCTTGCCTTGGCCCAGTCGAGGGACGCGAACTCGGGCCACTCGGTCGCGATGACCAATGCGTCGCATCCCACCGGGACATCCTGCGCGGCTTCGACATACTCCACGGCAGGCCCGGGCGGCAGCACCGGCCTTGCCGTTTCCATGGCCCTTGGATCATGGACCCGCAGCAGCGCCCCCTCGCCGAGCAAACGCCGGCAAAGCTCCAGCGCCGGCGACTGGCGCACGTCGTCGGTGTTCTGCTTGAAGGCGAGTCCAAGCACCCCGATGCGCTTGTCCCTTAGGACCCAAAGGGCGTCGCGCACCTTGCTCACGAACCGATCCATCTGTTCCGCGTTGATGCTCTGCACCTCCTTGAGCAGGCGGAAGTCGTATCCAAGCTGGCTGGAGATCTTGATGAAGGCCGCGAGGTCCTTGGGAAAGCACGAGCCGCCGAACCCAATCCCCGCGTTGAGGAACCTGCGGCCGATGCGCTCGTCCATGCCCATGCCATGCGCCACCTCCGAGACGTTGGCGCCCGCCGCCTCGCACACCGCCGCGACGGCATTGATGTACGAAATCTTGAGTGCAAGGAACGAGTTGGCGGCATGCTTGATCAACTCCGCCGAGCTCGTGTCCGTCACGATGACCGGGGCATGGAACGGCGCATAGATTTCCTTCATCGCCGCCACCGGCCTCGGGCCGGATGTCCCGATCACGATCCGGTCCGGCTTCATTAGGTCGTCCACGGCAAAGCCCTCGCGCAGGAACTCCGGGTTGGATACCACGTCGAAGTCCACCTTCGTCTTGGCGTAGCGCCGGATGGTCTCCGAGACCTTCTCGGCCGTCTTCACGGGCACCGTGCTCTTGTCCACGATGATCCGGTAACCCGTCAGGCTCGCGGCAATCTCGCGGGCGACCGCCTCGATGAAGCTAAGGTCCACTGACCCATCCGGCTGGGGCGGGGTGGGAACGGCAATGAAGATGACCTCCGACCCGTCCACGGCCTCGGCAGTGGACTGCGTGAATCGAAGCCGCCCGGCGGCCACGTTGCGGCGGACCAGTTCCTCCAAGCCGGGCTCATAGATGGGAATCCCGCCGGCATGGAGCATGGCGATCTTCCCGGCGTTGTTGTCCGCGCAGATCACATGATGCCCCACCTCCGCAAAGCACGCGCCCGTGACCAGCCCGACGTACCCTGTCCCGATGATCCCAAGCCTCTTCGCCATACCTATGCCTTCCACGGGGCCGCCAACCCAAGCTTTTGCCTGAAGTATCCAATCGTCCTTAGCAATCCCTCCTCCAGCGCGACGGTCGGCTCCCAGCCCAGCGTCGCGCGCGCAAGGGAGATGTCCGGCTGGCGTTGCCTCGGATCGTCCGGGGGCAACGGCCTGAACGTGATCCGGGACGGGCTCCCCGTCAGCCGGATCACCCGCTCGGCCAACTGCCGCATCGTGAACTCGCCCGGGTTGCCAAGGTTCATCGGCCCAGTCGCCCCCTCGTGTTCCATGAACCTCACGAAGCCGTCCACCAGGTCGTCCACGTAGCAAAACGAACGCGTCTGGGACCCGTCCCCGTACATGGAGATATCCTCGCCCCTGAGCGCCTCCACGATGAAGTTGGAGACCACGCGTCCGTCCTCCGGGTTCATCCGCGGGCCATAGGTGTTGAAAATCCGCGCAATTCGCACGTCCACCCCGTTCTGGCGGTGGTAATCCATGAACAACGTCTCCGCCACCCGCTTGCCCTCGTCATAGCACGATCGCAGGCCCACCGGGTTGACGTTGCCCCAGTAGGATTCCGGCTGGGGATGAACGGCAGGGTCCCCATAGACCTCCGAGGTGCTCGCCTGGAACACCCGCGCCCGGACACGCTTCGCGAGCCCAAGGCAATGGATCGCCCCAAGGACCGACGTCTTCACCGTCTTGATCGGGTTGAACTGGTAATGCGGCGGCGACGCCGGGCACGCAAGGTTGTAGATGCGGTCCACCTCGAACCTAAACGGCTCCGTCACGTCGTGCCGGACCAGCTCAAACCGGGGGTTGGGCAGCAGGTGCTCCACGTTCTCCTTGGATCCCGTGAAGAAGTTGTCGAGGCAGACCACCTCGTGCCCCTGCCCGATCAGACGATCGCACAAGTGACTTCCCACAAACCCGGCCCCGCCGGTCACCAAGACCCGCAGCCGCTTCTTCGCAATTTCTCCCATCCGTTGAAGGTCACTCAATCCGACGCCGCTCCCACGCGTCAAGCCTCCCGGCCCCCGGGCCACCAACGTTTCAATCCCGTCATCCGGACGTCCGCGTCGCGTGGTGCAGACACGCCATGCTCGCCAGCCCGGGCGACCTTCTGGCAGCGTCCCCGCATGCCATCGCCTCGCCAGGCGTGCCTTGTCTTGCTTGCCCTTGCTCGCTCCCTCGCGGCCGAGCCGGTCGCGGATGCATCCCAGATGCCACGCGTGCCCCCCACCTCGCCCGAGGGCGCGCCCGACACCTTCGCCGTCCGACCCGGCTTTGCCGCCCGCCTCGTCGCCCGCGAACCCCTCGTCCAAAGCCCCGTCGCCATGGCCATCGACGAGTCCGGCGCCGCCTTCGTCGTCGAGATGCTCGACTACTCCGAGCATCGCGACGAACGCCTCGGGCGCATCCGGCGCCTTCGCGACACGGACGCCGATGGCGTCTTCGACGAGGCCGCCGTCCTCGCCGACGGCCTCCCATGGCCCACCGCCGTCGCCTGCTGGGACGGGGGCGTGTTCGTGGGCTCCACCCCGGACCTGTGGTACCTCAAGGACACCAACGGCGACGGACGCGCGGACATCCGCGAAGTCGTGTTCACGGGCTTTGGGTCGGACACGGGCAGCGTCGAGGGCGTGAGGCTCAACGTGCAGGCCTTGCTCAACTCCTTCCAATGGGGCGTGGATCAACGCCTCCACGGCGCGACGAGCATCGCCTCGGGCAAGGTTCGCCGCATGGACACGCCCTTCGTCCGCGCATGGCTCGCGCGCGCCGGGGTCGATCCCGCCCATGCGCATCCCGAGGTTTCCTTGCGCGGGCGGGACTTCGCACTCGATCCCCGCACGCTGACCCTCGTGCCCACGCCGGGCGGAGGGCAGCATGGCATGACCTTCGACGACACAGGCCGCAAGTTCCTCTGCTCCAACTCGGACCACCTCCAGCAGGTCCTGTTTGACGACGCCGGCGTCGTGGCCGAGCCCGGGCTTCCCCTGCCTCCGACCCGTGCCAGCATCGCGGCGGACGGTCCCGCGGCGCCCGTGTTCCGGCGCTCCCCCGACGAGCCATGGCGCGTCCTTCGGACCCGCTGGCGCGTCGCCGGGCTCGTCGAGGGCCTCATCGAGGGCGGCGGCCGACCCTCCGGCTATTTCACCGGTGCCACCGGCGTCACCGTCCACCGGGGCGACGCCTACCCGTCCGAGGTCGCCGGCAGCGCGTTCATCGCCGATTGCGGCTCCAACCTCATTCATCGCAAGCGGCTCCGCCCCGGCCCGGACGGCCTCGAATGGGTCGGCGAACGGGCGCCCGACGAGAAGAACTCCGAATTTCTCGCCTCCACCGACAACTGGTTCCGCCCCGTCCAGTTCGTGAACGCCCCGGACGGATGCCTTTGGGTCCTCGACATGTACCGCGAGACCATCGAGCACCCGTGGTCCTTGCCCGACGGCATCAAGCGGCACCTCGACCTCGACTCGGGACGCGAGCGCGGGCGCGTCTGGCGGCTGGAGCCCACGGGTTGGGACCGCGCCGCCGCCATCCGCCGCACGGCGGACTTCAAGGGCGCCGACGCCGCGACGCTCGTCCGGTTGCTGGACCATTCCAACGGATGGCATCGCGACACCGCCGCGCGCCTCCTGCATCAACGGGCCGACAAGACGGCCGCCGAAGGCCTCAGGAAGACCGCGCGATCCGGCCGGACGACCGCCGGGCGGCTCCACGCCCTGCATGAATTGGACGCCCTCGCGGCTCTGGCCCCGGACCTCGTGCGCGCCGCGTTGCTCGACGACCATGAAGCCGTCCGCGCCGCCGCCGTGGTCCTCGCGCACCGGCACCGCATCGACCCCGGCCCAGAGATCGCGCGGGATGCCTCGGCCCGCGTCCGGATAGAGGTGGCCCGCGCCGCCGCGTCATGGCCCGGCCGCGACCGCGACCGCGTGCTCGCCTCCCTGTTGGCGCTCGGGCCGGACCGGGTCCGGGCGGTGGCCCTGCCCGCCACCGCCGGCGCCGAGCTCGCCACATGGCGGCTGCTCAAGAACACGAGGGATGCAGGCGCCGCCGCCGCGCTTGCGGCCCTCGCCCGGCGGGTCGGGTCCCGCAAGGACGTGGAAGGACTGGCGGCCATCGTCTCGGACATCCCCGGCCTTGCCCCGGCGTCGGCCCGCATCTCCGTCATGGCCGCCATGGCCGAGGGGCGCATGGCCTCCGGACGAACGCCCGCGGGCGCCGATCCTGAAGGGAGGCTGGCGCCGGTGGAGACGGAGGCGATGGCGATCGTGACGAACCGCAACGCGTCGTTGCTGCGCGGCGTTCGCCTGCCGGGCGAGGTGATCGTGGACCTCAACCCCGACGAGCCCGGCGCACGCCGCGCGGCGTTGCGCTGGCTCGCGTCCTCGGGCCGGGCTGACGCCCCGGACCTTTTGGCCGGACGTGTTGGCGGCGAGGGCGAGCCCGAGGAGGTGCGTTCGCTGGCGTTGGAATTGCTGGGCGGCCTGAAGGGGTCTCGTTGGGCGCGCGTCGTGGCGTCGCGAGTGCAGACGATGCCCGCCGCATCGCGGCCCGCGTTGACCCGCATGCTTGCGCGACGGCCCGAGGGCCGGGCGGAGTTGATCGAGGCCCTCGACCATGGCTGGGCAAGGCTTTCCGACCTTGATGCCGACACGATCCGGACGATGCGGTCGGCGGGCGTGCCGGGACGCGAGGCGGACCTGAGGCGTTGGCTGGGCTCCCCGGCGGCGGACCGCAAGGCGGTGGTGGATCGTTACCTGCCGGCGTTGCGGTTGAAGGGCGAGGCGGCGAACGGCGCGCGCCATTTCGGCGAGCGTTGCGCGTCGTGCCACCGGCTACGCGACGCCGGCCATGCGCTGGGGCCGGACCTCGCGTCGGTGGCCACGAGCGGGCCGGAGAAGTTGATGGTGGGGATCCTCGACCCAAACCGCGAGGTGGCGCCGTCCTTCACGGCATGGCGCGCGGTGACGCAGGATGGCGAGGAAGCCACGGGCATCCTTGCGCGCGAGGACGCCGGCAACGTGGTGCTGCGGCAGGCCGGCGGCGTGGAGTCCGTCCTGCCCCGCTCGCGCCTTGGGGTGCTGGAGAACACGGGGCGCTCCCTCATGCCGGAGGGGCTGGAGGAAGGCATGGACGCGCAAGGATTGGCGGACCTGCTGGCGTATCTCGCGGGACGATAGGCAACGAAAGGAACACGGATGAAGACGGGAAAACGAGGAGTGCTCGGGACGATGGCGTCGTTGATCTGCCTGCCATGGCTGGGTTTCGCGGCCGGGGCGGACGACGGGTTCGAGCCGTTGTTCAACGGCCGCAACCTCGACGGCTGGGTCAACGTCAACTGCGCCCCCGAGACGTTCGTGGCGCGCGACGGCATCCTCCACTGCGACGGCATCCCCACGGGCGCGCTTCGCACGACGCGCCAGTTCGAGAACTTCGTCCTTGAGCTCGAATGGCGGCACCTGAAGTCCGGGGGCAACGCCGGCGTGTTCATCTGGTCCGGCCCGTTGCCCGCGCCCGGCCAGCCGTTCCTCCGCGCCATCGAGGTCCAGGTCCTCGACCATGGCTACGGCAAGTCCGACTGGTTCACCACGCACGGCGACGTCTTCCCCATCCACGGCTCCAGCATGAAGCCGTTCAGCCCCAGCAAGGGCGACCGCAGCTTTCCCCGCGAGCTGCGCAGCAAGGGCACCAACGAGTGGAACCACTACCGCATCGTCGCCACCAACGGCGTCCTCCGCCTCTCCGTCAACGGCGCCGAGGTCTCCGGTGGCACCGACTGCAACTGGCGCCGCGGCTACATCGCCCTGGAATCCGAGGGCGGCGTCGTCGAATGGCGCAACATTCGCATCCAAAGCCTCCCGCCCAACCGCGTCACCCCCGGGCAGTCCGCGCCCGACGCCGAGCCATGGACGTGCCTCTACGACGGCCGCTCGCTCCGGGGCTGGACCGCGTCGGACCCCGCGCGCAAGACATGGAAGCCGTCCGACTGGACGCTCCGCGCCAGCCCGGTTCCCGCCGCCGCCGACGCCGCCGACGCCACGCTGTGGTCGGAACGCACCGGCTCCTCGGACGCCTTCGTGGACTGGCAATGGGACGACAAGTCGGGCGACCGGACCCCCCCATGGGTGGTGCGTCGGGCCGCGAAGGGTGGCGG
>CAIYFP010000395.1 GCA_903925515.1 uncultured Verrucomicrobiota bacterium | reverse complement strand
TCCTCCAGCAACCCCCGCTGCCCGAGGTCCGCCAGCAACGCCGCGATCGGCCGGTCCACCTCCGGGCAATGAATCCGCAGGTTCTCCTCGATCCCATGGTGACCATCCCATGTGTTCTGGCCGCCCGCGCCCCCGCCGCCCGAGTAGATCTGCACGAACCGCACGCCCCGCTCCACCAGCCGCCGCGCAATCAGGCATTGCCGCCCGAACGGCGCGGGCCCCTGCGCCAGCGGATGCCAGTCCGGCTTGGGCTCGTGGATCCCGTACGCCTCCAGCGTGCGCGCGTCCTCGCCCGAAAGGTCCAGCGCCTCCGGCGCCGTCGCCTGCAACCGGAACGCCAGCTCGTAGCTCTCGATGCGCGCCGCCAGCTCCGTCTGCCCCGGTCGCTCGCGTTGGTGCGCCGCGTTCACCTCGTTGATGAAGTCGATCTCCCGCCGTTGCATCCCCCGCGTCACCCCGCCCGGCGGGCGCAGGTCGAGGATCGGCTCGCCCGTCGTCCTCAGCACCGTCCCCTGATGCACGGCCGGCATGTAGCCAGCCGACCAGTTCGGCGAACCCGTCGTGGGCCCGCCCCGCGGGTCCAGCATCACCACGAACGCCGGCAGGTCCCGGTTCAACGTCCCCAGCCCGTACGACATCCACGCCCCCAGCGACGGATGCCCCTGCAACGTCCGCCCGCTGTTCATCTGCAACACCGCGCTCCCGTGCGCGAACGAGTCGCTGTAAAGCGACTTCACCACCGCCAGCTTGTCCATGTGCCGCGCGATGTTCGGGAACGCGTCCGAGCACCACAGACCCGACTTCCCATGCCGCCGGAACGTCCTCCGGCTCGCCTGCAACACCGCCCGCGTCTTCGTCGCCCTCCGGAACTCGTTGTCGATCGTTTGCCCGTCCCGCCGTTGCAGCTCCGGCTTGTAGTCGAACAAGTCCACCTGCGAAGGCCCCCCGAACATGAACAGGAAGATCACCGACTTCGCGCGCGTCCGCCGGTGCGGCGGTCTTGGCGCGACGGGCTCCGGAACCGGTGCACCCCCGGCCGTCCCGGCCCCGCGCGCGCCATGCCGCCCGAAGAAGCCGTCCGCCTCCAGCAACGACGTCAACGCCAGCCCCGTGAAGCCCGCGCCCATGTCCCACAGGAACTGCCGTCGCCGTCGTGGATGCTCCATCGGGTTCATGCGGGCCTCTCAGTCGATGTGGACGGTCTCGTTCAGGTTGAGCAGCGCACGGCAAAAGCTCTCCCATGCCGCCGCGTCCGGCGAGGCATCCCCCGCTGCCCGGGCCTCCTCCCGCTGGCCCCGGAGCAAACGCAGCGCCGCGTCACGCTCCCGCACCGTGGGACCCCGTTGCAACGCCAGCCGAAAGCCGCGCTCGACGCGCGACGCGTCGCCCGGCCCGGCTTCCCGAAGCAACCGGCCCGCGAACGCCCGCGAACGCGCCCGTGCAAACGGGTCGTTCAGCAACATCAAGGCCTGCGGCGCCACGGTCGTCACCGGCCGCTGCCCGACGGCCGACGTGCTGTTGGCGAAGTCGAGGCACTCCAGCAACGGGACCTTCAGAGCCCGCTTCACCACGAGATACACGCTGCGCCGGTCCTGCTCCTCGGCCGGGCTGTCCTGCCACCCCTTCCCCGCCGAGTCCTGCGTCGTGTGCACCTCCGGCGGCAAGGTCGGGAACACGCTCGGCCCGCCCTGCCGACGATTCAGCGAACCGCTGATGTCCAGCCACGAATCGCGCACCGCCTCGGCCTCCAGCCGACGCGCGTTTTGCCGCCAGAACCACCGGTTCGACCCGTCCGCCGCCAGCGCCGCCTCCGACTTCGCCCGCGAGCTCATGCGATAGGCCCTGCTGGTCATCACCAGCCGATGCACCCGTTTCAACCGCCATCCGCCCGCGACCAGCTCCCGCGCAAGG
>CAIYFP010000394.1 GCA_903925515.1 uncultured Verrucomicrobiota bacterium | reverse complement strand
CCCGACCGGGTACGCTTCCAAAACCGGTTGTTGCCGGATGGCCGTTGGCACGACGTGGGCGTGCTGCGGAGCGCGGTCCTGCGGGACCTCCGGCCGGCGTCCTATCGACTCGAGGTAAGGGCCACGGTCAATGGGTTCGAGTGGGGGGAGCCTGCGGGTCTGGCCTTCGTGGTCCGGCCGCCGTGGTGGCAGACATGGTGGTTTGCCTCGGGCACGACCCTGGGGCTTGTGGGCACGGTCTCCCTCGGGGTTCGGCGGGTCCTGCGGGCTCGATACGCCAACCGCATGCGGGCCGTGGAACAGGCGGCGGCGCTGGATCGGGAGCGGGCACGGATCGCGACCGACCTGCATGACGACCTCGGGGCGACGATGACCCAGATCTCGCTGGCGTTGGAACGTGCCTCGAATCGCGGCGAGGGAGCGGCATCGGACGATGTCCGGGACGGCCTCGAGGCAACGCGTCGCGGGATGGCCGCGTTGGGGACCGCCGTGTGGGCGATTGATCCCGCGTGCGACTCGGTCGCGGACCTTGCCGACCATGTGGCGGACCATGCGTCGCAGTTCCTGCGCCGGGCGGGCATGGCGTTCGAGATCGACCTTCCGGAAACCTTGCCAGATCGACGCCTCGATCCCGAGGTCCGGCATCACATGGGGATGATGCTGCGCGAGGCCTTGAACAACGTGGTGCGCCATGCGCAAGCAACCCGGGTGCGGGTGGCCATGGCCGTGGATGCCGAAGGCTTGCACCTGGAGGTCGCCGATGACGGCCATGGCTTCGACATGGGCCACGCCCGGCCCGGCGGCAACGGCTTGCTGAACCTTCGCAAACGCGCGGCCTCCGCAGGCCTGCGGCTCACGATGGAATCCAGCGTCGGCACGGGGACACGGGTCAGGATCACGCTTCCATGGACGAACAAATCCTAATGCCAAGGCGCTTGCGCGTTGCCGCCGTCGAGGACGATCACGACGCCCGGGCGCTGTTGTCCGCCACCTTGGCCGACTCCGGCGTGCTGGACGTGGCCGGCACCTGCGCCAATGCCGAGGAGGCCATGGCGCATGTCCCCGCATGGGCCCCGGACGTCGTCTTGGTGGACATTGGCTTGCCGGGCATGTCCGGGGTGGAGTTGGTGGCTGAACTCGCCTCGCGCCCGCCCGAGATGCGGTTCCTCATGCTGACCCTGAACGAGGATCCCCATGTGATCCTTCGGGCGTTGCGGGCCGGCGCCCACGGCTACGTGCTCAAGGGGTGTTCGGCGTCCGAGTTGATCGCCGCCATCCGGGAGGCCCATGACGGCGGGATGCCCTTCTCTCCAGGCGTGGCGCGGCGCGTCCGGGAACATTTCATGGCCAGCCCGCGACGGCGTCCGCCGAGGAGGGCTTGAGCGGCCAGGAAATCGAGGTGTTGAGGCACCTCACCAAGGGACGATCCATCAAGGAGGTCGCCGCCGAGATGGACGTGAGCTGGCACACCGTGCGCACCTACCTCAGACGCATCTATGCCAAGCTCAAGGTCCGCAACAGCCGCGAGGCCGTGGTTCGATTCCTTGGCCAGCGCGGCCCGCTCTAGCCGGGGTGCGCCGGTGCCATGCTCGGTGAAGACGCGATGGACCCCGGGTCCTGCCATCCGGAGGAGCCCGTTCGCGCTTCCACCCGCGGATGGACGGGCGGGCGAGCCAAGGTTTGCTCCTGCCCCCTCGGGACGGGCTCTCCCCGCCTTGCATCGATGATCCACCGCCATCGCGGGAATAGACCTAAAAACGGCGGTTGAAGAGGGCTTCAAGGCAAGGAAACAGCCGGACCATCAAGGCAAAGAAGCCCTGTAGGGTCCATCCGCGACCTCACCCGGCGGGTGAGCTTGGAAGGGGCCGGTCCGGGTGGTAGGCCGGGGACCCTCACCCGGCGGAAACGAGGCAGAGCCGTCTCGGCTCTGGCCGCGTCACGACCCGCGGCACGCTGCCGCTGCCACCTTCCATGAAGGCCAAGTGAAAGTGGAAGCGGCTTCCAGCCGCTTGCCCAGCATGCCCCGGCGGCAGGATGCCGCCGCGTGAGGGCACGCGGCCTACAGCATGGGCCAAGCCTTTCCTCCACCTGAAGGTTGGACTGATCCCACCCCAACCACCGTTTTAGGGCTGAATCGCTCGCTCCCTGATTCCGACCGGCCGACGGCGTCCCCTCTGTCCCTCCAAAAGGGGACACGACGATTCGGAGTCGGCCGTGGGTTAATGACAAGCGATAACGCGAGAGCCGGATGACGGCTCGTAACGCGAGGCAGGGTCACGCGGGAGGTTCCATGCGGGCGGGAGCCAACCTACGCCGGACGAGATGAAATGTCGTCGTGGCCTTGGCCTCGCCGTCCGAGCGAGGAGAACACATGAATTCAGGTCGATGGACTCGGGAGATGCTGGCGGGTGTGATGTCGATGGGGCGCAGGGCGTTGGGCGTGGCCTTGTTGGGCCTGCTTACACCCGCGTTGATGGGGCAAACGACCTTCCAATCGGATGTCATCGACCGGCAAGGGTTGGTCTGGACGATGGGCGGGGATTTTGTATGGGTCGTGGACACAACCACGAAGCTGGACCTTTCGAGCGCGCGCGTAGGGACGTCGTCCCGCCCCTCGATGTCATGGATCCGGACCACCATCCCCGGGCCCGCCAAGCTGTCGTTCAAATGGAAGCTGGACAGCAGCGTTGGGATCGTGTCCGCCGACTATTGCAGTCTTGTTGTGGATGGGACTGAAGTGAGATCGAAAAAAAGACCGGAGGTCTTCAAACCGGGGGGTTGGGAATCTGCGGAGTACGACATCACGCAACCGGGTGATCACAAGGTCGAGTTCCAATACTGGACGCCTATCAGTTTCTGGGCGGGAACTTCGGCCTTCTGGATCGACAGTTTCGTGGCCTTCACGGGGGACACGAGCCGGGCGTTGAATGGATTCACGGGGTTGCCGTATGCTTGGGAGGGTGGCAATCCGTGGCTGCCGGACACGGGCAAATCTCAAGATGGACTGGCGTTGAAAAGCGGTCCGACGGCTGACGACGGATCGAGTGCCTTTCAAATCGCAAACGTGCCAGGTGGCCAGACGGTTTCCTGGAAGGCGAAGGTCAGTTCAGAGCCCTCGAATGACCTTTTGAGGTGTTACACGAACGGTGTCGAGGTCACGGGCCTGAGACTCTCGGGCGAGGTGGATTGGACGAGCCAATCGGTGACCCTGCCTGCCGGCACGTGGACGTTGAAATGGGTTTACCAGAAGGACCAGAAAACCGCCAAGGGCTCGGACGCCGCATGGCTGGATTCCATGTCCTTCACCTATCTCCCGGTGGTGGCCAATGTCCCTTCGGCTGTCACGGCGGCGGTGGGGGGGACGTTGAAACTGAAGGCGGACGGCGGCGGTGGACCGGGCACGACGATAGCGTGGCTTCGCAATGGGGTGGCTTTGACGAATGGAGGACGGTTTAGTGGCGTGGACACGCTGTCGTTGACGGTCGCCAATGTGGACCAGAGTGACGAGGGTGCATACGCGGTGCGCTTGTCCAACTCGGCCGGGACAAGCACCAGCACGAGCGCGACGCTGACGGTCCCGGTGCTCCCGACCATCACGGGTGTTTCCACAAACCTGACGGTGGCGGGGGGGCAGCCGTTCCAGTTGAGCGTCTCGGCCAAGGGTTCCCAGCCCTTGACCTACCAATGGTCGCTGAATGGAACCCCGATCAGCGGGGCCACCGGGGCGAGTTATTCGGTGGTCTCGGCCTCAGCGCTTCAGGGGGGGGCCTATACGGTCGTCGTCTCGAATCCTTACGGCTCGGCATCCAGTCCTTCGGTGGCGGTGACGGTCAACGCACCGCCCTTCATCTCCACCCAGCCATCCGGGCTATCGGTGACTCCGGGCAAGACGGCGGTGTTGAGCGTGGCGGCGGCGAGTTCGCTGCAGCCGGTCACCTACTCATGGCGAAAGGATGGCGTTGCCTTGACCGATGGGACGCGCATCACTGGCAGCGCTACGGCCCAGTTGTCGGTCTCGGGCATCATCTCGGACGACACGGGGAGCTACTCGGTGGTGGTCTCCAATCCAGCGGGGTCGGTGACGAGCGCCAACGCAACGGTGACGGTGGTGCCGTTCAACAACGCTCCGACGCTGAATGACATCCCGGCGTTGACTCGTGCAATGAACGGCGCGGCGAGCGTGGTGAGCCTTTCAGGCATTGCCGATGGCAACGGCGGGACGCAAGGGCTGACGGTGACCGCGACGTCGAGCGATCCGTCGTTGGTGCCGGACCCGACGGTGACTTACACGAGCCCGCAATCCACGGGGACCCTGTCGGTCACAAGCGCGGCGAACCGGTTCGGGACGGCGATCGTGACGGTGAGGGTGAAGGACAACGGCGGGACGGTGGACGGCGGGGTGGACACGGTTCAAAGGCAGTTTGTGGTGACGGTGGTGAAGGTGAACTTCTCGCCCACCTTGGATCCGTTGTCCTCGGTGACGATGTTGGAAAACGGGTTCGTGGTGAACTCGAACCTGGTGAACGACTTCTCGACGGCGCAAGGCGGGTTGTTGCGGGGGAATGCGACGTTCATCAGCGGGGCGAGCGGGCGGATCCAGCTCACACCCAGCCAAACTACGCAATCGGGTGGCTTCTTCCTGTCCGACCTGGACCCCGGCCAGTCCGTGGTGGGGTTCCGTGCGCAATTCCGGATGGTGATGGATCAAGGGACCTCGCCGCCGGCCGATGGCGTGAGCTTCAACTTCATGCCTGAGGACACGTCCTCGGTTACCCTGAACAACGCCGAGCAAGGTATTGGCACGGGCCTTTCGGTGGGGTTTGGCATTCACACCAGTCAGGTCTTCTTGAGGGCCGGCGGGGTGTTGCTGGCAACCAAGTCCAACTATCAGGCCTATGGGGTGGGTTCCCTAACGTCGATGCCGTTGGTGGAGGTGAGCATGTCGCCGGACCGCAAGGTCACGGTGATCCACAACGGGACGGTGTTGTTTGACCAAGTGCAGACGACGTTGCAGCCGACGGCGGGGTGGCGGTTTGGCTGGGCGGCACGAACGGGTGGATCCTATGCGCGCCATTCGATCGATGATCTCTCGATCATGCGAGCGGTGGTGAGTGCGTCGCCCATCAGCCTGGACCTTGTGAATGACTTCTCGACGGCGCATGGAGGCCAGTTGCGCGGTGATGCGTCGTTCGTCAGCGGAGCGAGCGGCCGCATTCAGGTCACGCCGGCGGAGAACTGGAAGTCGGGAGGCTTCTCCCTTCCGGACCTCGACCTTGGCCAGTCCGTGACCGCGTTCACGGCTCAGTTCCGCATGTTGATGGATCAGGGGACCACCCCGCCGGCCGACGGCCTCAGCTTCAACTTCATGCCTGAAGATCCGGGCGCGGTGACCTTGGACCAGGCCGAACAAGGCGTGGGCACCGGGTTGTCCGTCGGGTTCGGCATCTATTCCAGCCAGGTGGTCCTGAAGGCGGGTGGGGTCGTCTTGGCGACGAAAACGTCCTACCAAGCCCACGGGGTGGGTTCCTTGGCGAGCATGCCGCTGGTGGTGGTGACGATGACGTCGGACCGCAAGGTCTCGGTGACACACAATGGGACGGTGTTGTTCGACAAGGTCCAGACGACGTTGCAACCGACGAGCGGGTGGAGGTTCGCCTGGGCGGGCCGCACGGGCGGGTCGAACGCGCGCCAGTCCATCGATGATGTCACGGTTTCGCGGACCACGGGCTTCTCCGAGAACTTCACCACGAAGCACGGGGGGGTGCTGCGGGGCAATGCGACGCACATCAGTGGCACGGACGGCCGCATCCAACTCAACCCGGCTGTCAACCAGCAGAAGGGTGGGTTCTTCCTCCCGGATCTCGACCCCGGCCAGGCGGTGGCCTCTTTCAAAGCCCGTTTCCGCATGCTGATGGACCAAGGCACGACGCCGCCTGCGGACGGCGTCAGCTTCAACTTCATCCCCGAGGACGCGGCGGCTGTGTCATTGGAGGGTGCCGAGCAAGGGGTGGGCACGGGGCTCTCCGTGGGCTTCGGCATCTACTCCAGCCAAGTGGTCCTCAAGGCGGGCGGTGTCTTGTTGGCCACCAAGTCGTCCTACTCTCCCTACGGGGTCGGGTCGCTCTCCGCCATGCCGTTGGTAGAGGTAACCATGACCACGGACGGCAAGGTCACGGTGACCCACAACGGGACGGTGCTGTTCGACAAGGTCCAGACCACCTTGAAGCCGACGGCCGGCTGGCGGTTCGGATGGGCTTCGAGGACCGGCGGATCGAATGCACGGCAATCGATCGACGACGTGACGATCGAGCGGACCTATCTTGCGCCCGTGGCGATGCCGGCGGATGTGGCGGCCACGGATTTTTCCCAGGATTTCACGACGGAGCACGGGGGGTTGCTGCGTGACAATGCAACGTTCATCAGCGGGACGAGCGGGCGGGTCCAGCTGACCCCGGCGGTCAATGCGCAGAAGGGTTCCTTCTTCTTGCAGGACCTCGACCCCGGCAAGGTGGTCACCTCGTTCACGGCACGATTCAAGATGTTGATGGACAGCGGCACCTCCATCCCGGCGGACGGCATGAGCTTCAACTTCCTGCCGAACGATCCCGCGACGGTGGTCGTGGGCGACGCCGAGAAGGGAATTGGCACGGGGTTGTCCGTCGGATTTGGCATCTATACACTCGGTCCCCCCCAAGCGTACCTCGCGGTGGGAGGGACCTCGGTCGCCACCACGCCCTACAACGCCTACAACATCGGTTCCCTGACGGACATGCGGGAGGTGGTCGTGACGCTGACGTCGGACATGAAGGTCACCGTGACATACAATGGGGTGACGGTGTTCGACAAGGTTCAGACGACATTGAAGCCGGCGACCGGATGGCGGTTTGGATGGGCCGCGCGAACCGGTGGATTGAATGCGCGCCAGACCATCGACGACGTCAAGATCAGCCGCATGCTGGCCGGTTCCTCCACAGCAAGCCTCCCGCCCGTTGCCACGGCCATCACCGTCCCGCTCACGGGGATTGGCGATGGTGACGGCGGAACGCAGACCCTCAAGGTCACGGCGACGTCGTCGAACCCGTCCGTGATCGGAACACCGGCCCTCCGTTACACGAGTCCCCAGAGTTCGGGGGCGATGGCCTTCACCACCACCCCGACGAATGCGGCCGGATCGGTGGTCCTTACGGTGAAGGTGCAGGACACTGGGGGCACGGCGTTGGGCGGTGTGGACACGATCGAGCGTCAGTTGGCGGTGACGGTGCTGCCGATCAACGATCCGCCGACACTGGATGCCATCCCCAACATCGCGGTCACCAGCACGCCTCCTTCCCAGCAAGTCGTGAACCTCACCGGCATTGGCACGGGGGTGGAAACCGGGCAAACGATCACCATCACGGCATCGTCCAGCGACACGACGATTATCCCGACGCCCTCGGTCCAGTACACGGCGGGCGCTTCGACCGGCACATTGCAATTCACGCCGGTGACCAACAAGACGGGCACGGTTGTCGTGACGGTGACGGCCAAGGACAACGGCGGCACGAACTACTGGGGCAGTGACACCTTGGTCCGGCAATTCTCGGTGGCCGTCGGTCCGGTCCCCCCCTCCATCACGACGGCCCCTGCGGACCTCGTGGTGCAAAGCGGGTTCCCGGCCAGCTTCAGCGTGACGGCAAGCGGCCTTGGGTTGACCTACAAGTGGTTCAAGAACGGCACTGAAATCCCGGGCGCGACCAATACCACCTACTCGTTGGCATCCGTCGCCGCCACCGACGCCGCCGCATACAGGGTGCAGGTGTTCAACTCGAACACCGGGAACGTGTATCCCACGGCCACGGCCTACCTCTCGGTGGTGCAACCGCCGACGCGCACCGCCGTCTGGCCCACGCAACAGGCCCAGTTCACGGCCCAAGTATCGACGCCCACAGGCCTGTCGCCCTCCTACCAGTGGTTCAAGGATGGCATCGCGATCTCCGGCTCGACATCCTCCTCCTTGACCATCCCCTCCGCCACGCTGGCCGCCGTGGCCAACTACAGCCTCCGGGTCAACGTCCGCGCGACGGAGTTCACGACGACCCCCGTCACGCTCCGGTTGCTGTCGTCGTTGGCGACGCTGTTTAACACGGGCGTGGACAACAGCGGCGTCCGACTCCGCGACCGCTCCAGCGACCCCCACTACACCCTCATCGATCCCTCGCCCATCACCGGGTCGGCCGTCGCCGTGGTCAGTGCCGGCCAGTATCCGACACCCCCGTGGATCGAGGGCGGAACCAAGTCCGCGTGGATCAGTCCCAGTTCTCGCTTGATCGAGGCGGGCATGCCCTTCGTGTACCGAACGACATTCGACCTGACCGGGATCGACCTGAACACGGTCCGCATCGCGGGCCAGGTGGCGGCCGATGACACCGTGTCGGCGATTCGCCTGAACGGCGTGGATCTGCCGGCGGTCACGGGGATCGTGTCCAACGCCTTCAAGTCCTTTGACTTCCAGTTCACCAACACCCGCGGCGCAGACCGCTTCGTGGACCGGGGCATCTTGCCATCGGTGACGGATCTTGTGGCGGCGGGCGACACGACGGGGGCTTCGTCCGAGACGGGGGAGCCCTGGGTTGCCTCGTCGGCGATGCACGGTACCGCCGGCTCGATCTGGTGGCGGTGGGTGGCGCCGACCAACGGACAGTTCTTTGTCCGCAGCACGGGAAGCACCATCCCGATCATCCTCGGTGTGTTCGAGGGGGCGGAGTTGTCAACGCCCACGCTGCTGGCGGGTTCGGCTGGGGGGGGTGGGGATCCGAGCATTGTTCGGGTGGTCTCGTTCAGCGCGACCGCGGGCCGGGAGTATCAACTGTATGTGGACGGACTTGCCGAGGAACAGGGGGCGGTCGGACTCGAGCTCCGGCTTCAAGGCTCGGGCGCGATCGGAGCGGATGCCTTCGCCAACCGTGGGGCCGTGGGCAACACCTTCTGGAAAGCGACCGCCTTCGCCACCAACACCACGGCGACCGTGGAAACGGGCGAGCCTCCGGTACAAGGCGGCAAGACGGTCTGGTGGAAATGGACCGCGCCGAAGACGGGAACGGTCTCGATCGACACCCACGGCAGCACGTTTGACACCGTTCTGTGGGTGTACTCCGGGAGCGTTTTGTCCTCCCTGACCCAAGTGGCCTCCAACGACGACGACTGGAGCGGTTTCGGCAACACGAGTCTTGTAACGTTCACCGCCGTGTCCGGCACGGAATACCAGATCCGTGTGGCTGACTATGGCGACCAAGGGGGCTCTGTCCTCCTCAACATCACCACGGGCACGGAACCCGCCCTGACCACGCCGAGCCTGTCGGTGTTGCCGACGTTGAACACGCTGGACTTCGTGGTCACCAACACGACCGACGCCGGACGCGACCGCAGCCTCACGGGATTGCGGGTGGAGTTCACCAACACGCCCGTGGTGGTGCATCCGGTCATCCTGGCCCAGGGACCGGAGGGTGGTGTCCAAACTTTCGGCGAGCGGAAGGTCTTCACGGCCACCGCACAGACCGGCGGGACAACCTCCTATCAATGGTACAAGGACGACCTCGTCATCGACGGGGCCACGGAATCGACACTCATCTATAACCGGGTCGAGGAATCCGACGCGGGCGCCTACAAGGTCCGCATCGAGAACGGCAACGGGGTTGTCTGGTCGCAGCCGGCCAACTTCCTCGTGGATGTGCCCTTGAGGATCACCCACCAACCGCTGGATCGGGCGGTCGCCTTGGGCGGCACCACCACCTTGTCGCTCCGCTTCCGAGGCAACGCGCCCCTGTCCGTCCAATGGTATCTCAACGATCGCCCCATCCCCGATGCCACCTCGACGAACCTGACCCTGACGTCGGTCACGGTGGCCCATGCCGGCAGCTACCGGGCCGAGGTCAAGGACCGGGACGACACGCTGGAAAGCGACGTCGCGGAGCTGTGGGTCGTCGAGCCGCCGATGTTGGTGCAGCAGCCGCAGGACCTTGCCGGGGTGGAACGGGTGGCCGCGATGCGCATGGAAACCGTGGTGGATGGGACCCAACCCATGCGCTTCACCTGGTACCGCAACAACGTTCCCCTCGCCGTCGAGAACACCAATGTCCTAAGCCTCGGCCTCCTCAGGGAATCCCATGTGGGCAGCTACTACCTCGTCGCCACGAACCTCGCCGGCTCCGTGACCAGCCGCTTGGCCAGCGTCACCGTCCAGCAGCCCCCGTCCATTGCGTCGGCCTCCGGTGATGCCAAGGTCGATGCGGGCGGGGCGGCCAGCTTCTCGGTGCGGGCCAACGGCAGCGGTTCCCTCACGTACCGCTGGTACATCGGAGGCGGCCTGCAAACCGACGTCAGCGGATCGGTGCTGCAATTGACCAACCTGACCGCCGCCGTGGGCACGGAGGTCGCGGTTGTGGTGGGGAACGCCTTCGGCGAGGTGACCAACAAGTTCCGGCTCGACGTCTTCCCGCCGCCGGTGCCGGTCCTTTCGACGGGCCATGCCTTCCTCCAGGAGGTGAGGCTGAAGCCCGGATGGAACGCGATGTTCCTGCTGGTGCAGCCTGACGACAACTTGGTTGGCAACGTCTTCACCAACATCCCCTACACCAGCGTCTGGCGCTGGTCGGATCCGGGTAATGGTCCGAAGTTCGTCGCGGATCAGAGCGAGACGGAACTCGACACGACCAAGTGGCAGGTGCACCTGCCGCCGGCGAACGCGGCGAATTTCCAGAACAACCTGATGCGCGTCTTCCGGCATGAGGCCTATCTGGTGCACCTCGGGGGAACCCAGGAGGTCGTCCTCAGCATCTCAGGCAAGCCGGGTTACCAGAAGCCGCGTTGGGCGACCGATGGCTACACCCTGTCCGGATTCCCGGTGGAGCCCGCCGACGCGGATCCTGCAAGCCCGGGACAATTCCTGCCCGGAGTGACGGTGGCCCAGTTCCTCTGGGGTTCGGAAGCCCACTATGACCGGACGGCGGGCGCGCCGCGCGGGCTGTTCCGGCTGGGGAGCGACGGCGTCTGGTCGGCGCTGGGGGCGACCAACGAATTGCGCAGCGGCGAGGCCTACTGGGTGTACACACGAGGTTCCAGTGACTTCGTGGCCCCGGTCGAGCTGTCGTTCCAAGGCATCACCGAGATGACCTTCGGACTGGGCGGAGCGGACCAGCAGATGCAGGTTAGTTATCGCGACTCCTCCACCCAGGCCGGCGCCTTGGGCAATGCAACTCTCGGTCATATCCTGACGGACCAGTCGTTGCCGTTGAAGGTCAGCGAATTCACGCCGCAGGAGGGCAGTCAATGGCGCGACCTGCCCAACAGCTTTCCCATCTCGGCCAGGGGCTACTCCCGTCGAACGATCCGTCTGGCACCCGCCCGCGCCCGCGTTCAAGACCTCGTCTATCAGGGGATCGTTGAGGTGAAGGGCGGCGGCGCCATTCATCGCATTCCTCTGACGGTGGAACGGGACGAGGCGAGCGCGGGGGCTGTGGCTGCGGTTCCGTTCAATCCGGTGGGGCTGTGGGTTGGCACGGTCAGCATCACCCATGTGAGCGAGGTCAATGGGGTGACCACGAACTACGTGGTCAACGTGGTCACCAACGTGGTGGACGGGGTCACGAACCTGGTTCAGCAGGCCTCGACCCAGGTGAAGAACGTGGTGGTGGGCAGCCGCCCCACGCCGGTCCGGGATCCCTTCGACCTCCCGATCCTGCTCCACGCCGACATGCAGGGCGTGTGTCGTCTGCTGCAACAGGTGACGCTGCTCTCGAAACCGCCCGCGTTGGGCACGGCGGATCCGGGCGGCCAACCCGTGTTGCTCACCGATTCGACCACGTTCTCCCAGTATCAGGGGGTGGCGGCCCGGGGACGGGATCTGGTGGGACGCCGGTTCTCCACGCCGTTCTTCCCGATGTCCAATACCAATGGCATCCCGTTTGACGAGACGTTCGCTCTCGGCCGCACGATGAAGGCCCGGTGGGTGTTGGGGTCCGAAGCGACCGTCAACCCGTTCAAGCACCGCTACCATCCGGACCATGACAACCTCGACGCGAGCTTCCGGGTCTTCAAGGCGGAGGCCTATGCGGTGACCCGCACGGTCACGCTGAGCGTCTCCGAGGGGCAGGGGTCCACGACCAACCCTTCCATGGGCCATGACGAGATCGAGGGCATCTACGAGGAGGTGGTGGAGGGTCTCCATCGCACTCCCATCACGGCCCGCGGCACCTTCCACATCAAACGCATCCTGTCCGTCGGTGCACTGGACAACGCCAACCCATGAACTCCCGCCACGCCATGCATCCCGATGATTCTTCCTGGAGTCCTGCCATGAGCCACACCTCAAGCCGTTCAGTTCCCTGTTTCACCCGTTCACAGGGTACCGTGCCCACGGCACACGCTCTGCTGGCTGCCCTTGTGTTCCTCCTCTCCGGGTTCCAGGCGATGGCTGTGGATTGGTTTTTCCAGGAGGAAGGAGCCGCGCATAAAACCTATAAGGGCAAATTTGAGGCTGCCGGCAACGCCTCTGGGTTGGAGCTGTCGAACGATAATTCCGTCGATCAATCCAATCCGTTTGCCAAGTACTACCTCAGCCGGTTGCTCCACGGCCGGGAACAAGGGCTTCTGACCTTTAGAGCTCCCACTGCCCTAAGCGGACGGAAATTGGTCGCTTTCCAATCTGAGGTTGATTTCAAGGTGGTCCAAGGCGGTTTTTCCGACGCATCGACCTCCATCAGTTTCAATTATGCCCCTGACACCACCCAGAACGTCGGGTTCAAAAATGGGTTCGGAGAGGGCAACCATGAAGGACTGGCGGTCGTTGTTCGTGTCGAGAACGGGTATGGTGTCGGTTGGGTCAATTGGAAGGGCCAAAAGCTCTCAGGATCGGACCTTGATTTGGGTTTTATGGGCGATCACTTGAAGTCCCACCGGTGCAGGATATTTGGATTGCTGAATGGAGGCACCGGTGTTGGGGCCTTCAACATCTGGTTCTATTCGATTCACCCCGTCACCGGTGCGGAGACGAAAGTCGCGGACACGACTGTCTTTCCCGACAACATGGCTACCTACCCCAATTCGTGGCTCTGGCCGCTTGAGGTGTGGAACTTCTCTGTGGGTGGAAAAAGTCATTCCCGTGGTTCCGACACTATCATCGATGATTCTCAACGGGTGTACGTTGGTCGGGTTCGGATTTATCCGACGGTTTGGGCCACGATGGGCGATATCGCCAATTCCAGCAGCGATGAGGGGGTTAAGTTCGAGAGGGATCTGCCGATCTCGGACCCTGCCGGCTACGCCCTGAAAGGAACCGTGGCGACCTCCAGTGATCCTTTGCTCACGGGGCCCATCAGCGTCTCTGATGGCCGTCTTTCCTTCACACCTCCTGTGGGTAAGACGGGTACCGCGACGATCACGGTCTCCTTTACATGGGGGATCCTGAAACCACCGACGACCAAGACCTTCCAGCACACGGTCAACAAGGTTAATCATCCTCCCACACTGGATGCAGTCCCCGAGTTGGTGCTGAAGATGAACAAGGTGGATGACACCCTGGTGAACCTCTCCGGGATCACGGCCGGGTTGGGAGACGACCAACTGCTGACGGTCACCGCCAGTTCGGCGAACAAGGGTCTCGTTCCCGATCCGGTGGTCGATTACACCTCGCCCAACGCCTTTGGAACACTTCGTCTGAGATCGGTGCGTGGACAGTCGGGCAGCACTCTGGTGACGGTGACCGTGCGGGACCAGGGTGGTTTGAGCCTTCAACGGACTTTCAACGTCTCGGTGGCGGCGCCCGACTTCGTCGTGCCGAATGATCTGACGATCGATGAGGACAGCGCCCCGACGACCCTCACGATCCGCGGGATTGCGGATGGTGATCCGGAAAAGGTTCAGGCGTTGTCCCTGACGGCGACGTCCTCGCTGCCGGAGTTGGTGGCCACCCCGGTCATCACGTATGACGGAAAGGGGACGAACGCCCAGTTGATGTTGACGCTCAAGCCGAACGCCAATTCGGCCGTGTTCGGCAACAACCCGGCGATGATCCAGTTGTCGCTGACCAACGAGGACGGGGCGTCGAAGACGGCCTCGTTCGCCGTCACCGTCTCGGCCGTTGCGGACAAGCCCCTGATCGGCACTTCGCGCGGTGTGGATTTCGCGGGCACGGGCATGGCGGTCGCGGGCGATCCCGGCATCGCGGGCAAGAGCTTCACGGTCGAATTGTGGGCGAAGCGGCACCTGTCGGGTGTCATGGCGCCGTTTTTCGTCCAGGGCACCAACGGGGTGTTCTTCGGGGTGCAGGCGGACGATCGCATCAAGTTCGGGTTTGCCGGGGCTGACGGGCTAGGGTTGATGTCGCCGGCTCCGTACACGGACACGGACTGGCATCATTGGGCGGCGACATACGACGCAACGACCGGGCGGCGTCGCATCTACCGCGACGGTTTCCAGGTGACCCAAGACACGGTGACGCAGGGCTATTCGGGGACGGGTTCGTTGTACCTCGGGGGCACGGCGGACGCGCGGTATCTGAACGGGGCCGCCCAGGAACTGCGGTTGTGGCGGGTCGCCCGCAGCGCCGAGGAGCTCCTGTCGAATGGGGGTTCATCTCTGGTGACGACGGGAATCGACAGTCTGCTCGGTTACTGGCGTGCGGACGAGGGGGACTGGCCGCGCCTTGAGAACATCGGAACGAAGGGGGATCTGATGGACGGGATCTTCCGGGGCGCCGTGGCGCGCGTGACGGACCTGTCGAACCTTTCGGTGGTAGCCGTTCCGACGAAGGTCCGGAGCTATCCCATTGCGCTGCCGGCCTTCAATCTGGACACGTCAGGCGCTTCGGGTTTGACCTACGCCATTGTCCGAGGGCCTGCCAACGGCAAGCTGTCCGATCCCGCCGCGGGCCAGGTGACGTTCACGGCGAACACGGGCTTCGCGGGCTCGGACTCGTTCAGCTACAAGGTGCTGAACGGCACGGTGGCGTCGGAGACGGTGGAGGTAGCCCTGATGATGCGGGTCATCAACACGCCGCCGACGATCGCACCCATCCCAGACCAGGTGGTGTACTCGTCAGGGAACCCAGCCACTGTCGTCTTCACCATCGCCGACGACGAATCGGATGCGTCGTCGTTGACGGTGAACGTGTCCTG
>CAIYFP010000393.1 GCA_903925515.1 uncultured Verrucomicrobiota bacterium | reverse complement strand
GGAAGTCGGGGGCGAGCGCGCGGCGAACCTGTTCACCCTGATGGGGAGCTGTCGTCGCCTGGGCGTGGAACCCTACGGATACCTCTGCGACATCATCCCTCGACTGGGACGGCATCCCCGGAAGGACATCTGAGATCTGACGCCGCGAGGCTGGCGAGACGCCCGGGCCCGGGCCGCCGGGGCTGCGGTCCCGCCGGACTGATCCGGGCGTCAGCCCACCCGTGGGAGCCGTCGGCTGCCGCCCCGGTTCAACCAGCGCACCGAATCGGCACACCCGCACCCGGCCGAGAGCCGGGCAACAGCGGTTCCGTCGGACGGTTACTCTTGTTCAGCGATCCCACGCGTCAGGAAGCGGGGAATGGCGCATACGAAGACGCGAAGGGGGAAGGTTTGTGGGCGCCCAGGCGAGGGTGCATGCCCGTCCGCCCCGATGGCGTGTTGGGACGAAGCCAGCCGCCATTTGCCCGCTTGCGGATCGCAAGCCTCCCAACTCCTTACGAGACGATTTGGGTCGCGGGATGACGAGGGAGGATCGGCGAGTTGGGGATCCCGCGGATGGCGGGGGAGTCCGGAAGGATCCCGAGAAAACGGGGCGTCAACATCGGGTGCCATGGGCACGGGTTGAGGAGCTTGAGGGTCCTTCGACGCACCGCGGCCTAGGGGACGCGATGGGTCGCTGGAATTGGCCCTTTCGAACCTCCGCCATGGCATGACAGTCCCGGGCCCGGAGCTTGCGTCTCGGAGCCGAGTCCAACCTGTTTAGGACGTCTTCCTGAGGTCCAGCGTCCACGGGAACTCCGGGTCCACCTCCGGCGGCGGCACCGGCATGCGGCCGGGCGTGTGTCCATGGGCGAAGAATCGCGCCAGCCTCCGGCTCTCGGCCTCGTAGGCGTTGACCGGGAACGTCGTGTAGTTGCGCCCGCCCGGGTGCATCACGTGGTAGGTACACCCGCCAAGGCTACGCCCGTTCCATGCGTCCACCACGTCCACCACCAAGGGCGTATGCACGCCAATCGTCGGATGCAGGCACGTCGGCGGCTGCCATGCACGGTATCGCACCCCCGCCACGAACTCGCCCTGCACGCCGGTTGGCTGCAACGGGATGCGCCGGCCCCCGCACGTCAGCACATGGCGCCCCTCTACCATGCCCCGGACCTTCACCTGCAACCGTTCCAAGGAGCTGTCCACGTAGCGAACGGCCCCGCCCGCAGCGCCTTCCTCGCCCATCACGTGCCATGGCTCGAGGGCCGTCCTCAGCTCGACGTGGACCCCGCGCCGCGCAAACGAGCCGATCCCCGGGAACTTGAACTCGAAGTGCGGTGCAAACCATCCGGGCTCCAGCGGGTACCCGTGCTCCTGCATGTCCTCCACCACGTCCTCGAAGTCCTCCCACACGAAGTGCGGCAGGAGGAACCGGTCGTGCAGGCTCGTGCCCCAGCGTGCCAGTCGTTGCGTGTACGGCTGCTTCCAGAACCTCGCCACCGCCGCCCTCAGCAACAGGTGCTGCGCAAGGCTCATCCGCGCATGCGGCGGCATCTCGAACGACCTCAGCTCCACCAACCCCAGCCGCCCGCTCGACGAGTCCGGCGAGTACAGCTTGTCGATCGAGAACTCCGACCGGTGCGTGTTCCCCGTGACGTCCACGAGGAGGTTCCGGAACAACCGGTCCACCAGCCACGGCGGCACCCACCCCTTCTCCGGCACCTGCTTGAACGCCAGCTCCAGCTCCGCCAACGCGTCGTTCCGCGCCTCGTCCACCCTCGGATGCTGGCTCGTCGGCCCGATGAACAACCCGGCGAACAGGTACGACAAGGACGGATGGTTGTGCCAGTACGCGAGCAGGCTCCGCAACAGGTCTGGTCGCCGCAGCACCGGCGAGTCGGCCGGGGTCTCGCCACCGAGGATAATGTGGTTGCCGCCGCCCGTCCCGGTGTGGCGGCCGTCCAACATGAACTTCTCCGTCCCCAGCCGCGTCTGGCGCGCCTCCTCGTACACGGTCTCCGTGGTTGCCACCAACTGCCCCCATGACCGCGACGGATGCAGGTTCACCTCGATGACCCCGGGATCCGGCGTCACCTTCAACACGTTCAGTCGCGCATCGAACGGCGGTGGCGACCCCTCAAGGACCACCGGCATCGCAAGCTCCGACGCTGTCCGCTCCACCGCCGCCACCAGCTCAAGGTACTCCTCAAGGCCCTCCACCGGCGGCATGAACACGTGCAGACGGCCGTGCCGGGGCTCGAAGCAAACCGCCGTCCGAACGATCCACGGCGCTGACTCGCCCCGGCCCGGAACCCTCGCGGCCTCCCCTGCCCGGCTGGTGGAGGTATCGTCGCCTCCGGCCCCCGCGCCGCCTGTCGCGCCTGGTTCTTGCAAGCGAGGCCCGCGCAAGCCCGCCTGAGCCCGCCCATGCCGCAGCGCGGCGGCCGACGGCAAGGTCCCACGGGGCGCGAGCGGGTCGTTGGGCTGGAGGTACGGGTATTCCGAGTCCTTGACCCACGGCTGGGAGTCCATCGGGAGGCGATAGCCCATCGGCGAGTCGCCCGGCATCAGCCAGAGCGTTCCATCCCGCAGGAACCACGGGCCCGTCTCCCATGCTTCCGTGCCGTGTCGGATCGGCAACGCATAGCCCACGACCTTGCCAAGTCCTCCCCCAAAAACCCTCGCAAGGCGCGCCCGTTCCTCGGCGTCCGCAAGGTTCGACTTCAACGGGTCCACGTTCACTGGAAGCCGACGCTCGCGCCAAAGGTAGTAGTACACGTCCTCGTGCCCCGGCATGAGCCAGCGGTCAGCCACCCCCACGTTCTCCGCGAATCGCCGGGCAAAACGCTCCGCATCCGCCGCCCCATGCCCATGGTCGCGCCCCTCGTCCGCAATCAACGTGTCGTCCGACCACACCGGCTCGCCATCCTTCCGCCAGTAGCAGCCATGTGCCCATCGTGGCAACGATTCGCCCGGGTACCATTTCCCTTGGCCATAAAACAACAGGCCGCCGGGCGCGAACTTGGCCCGCAACCGGCGGATCAACCGGCCCGCAACCATGCGCTTCGTCGGCCCCACCGCCTCCGTGTTCCATTCCGCCCCGTCCATGTCGTCCACGGACACGAACGTGGGCTCGCCCCCCATCGTGAGCCGGACGTCGCCCGCCTCAAGTTCCTCGTCCACCCGATGCCCAAGGAGCTCAATCCGCGACCATTGCTCGTCCGTGTACGGCTTCGTCACCCGCGGCGACTCGAAGATGCGCGTCACCTTCATCTCGTGCCGCATGGTCGTCTCGCACGGGTCCACCGCGCCCGTCACCGGCGCGGCGCTGGCCGGCTCCGGCGTGCAGGACAGCGGGATGTGCCCTTCCCCGGCCAGCAGCCCCGAGGTGGGGTCCAGCCCGATCCACCCTGCCCCGGGCAAGTACACCTCGCACCATGCGTGCAGGTCCGTGAAGTCGGACTCCGCGCCGGTTGGCCCGTCGAGGGACTTCACGTCCGGCTTGAGCTGGATGAGGTACCCGGAAACAAAGCGCGTGGCGAAGCCCAGCGCACGAAGCAACTGCACGAGCAACCAGCCCGTGTCGCGGCACGAGCCCGTCCTCAACGTCAGCGTCTCCTCCGCCGTCTGCACCCCGGGCTCGAGCCGAATCACGTACCGGATCTCCTCGCTCAACGACCGGTTGACCGCCACGAGGAAGTCGATCGTCCGCATCCGCACCCCGCGCCAGCGGTCCACCAACGCCAGCAGCCGAGGCCCCGCCCCGGGCCATGCCATGAACGGCGCAAGGTCCTTCCTCAGCACCGACTCGTACACGAACGGGTGCTGCGTCGCCGCCTCCTCAAGGAAGAAGTCGAACGGGTTGTACACCGACATCTCCGCCACGAGGTCCACCTCGATCAACAACTCCCGCGAAAGCCCCGGGAACACCACCCGCGCAAGG
>CAIYFP010000392.1 GCA_903925515.1 uncultured Verrucomicrobiota bacterium | reverse complement strand
TGGGGATTCAGGGTGCCCACCCCGGCCTTGAGGGAGGGCTCGTGTTGGGGTGGAAGTCACCCTCCGGGTGGTGTGAGCGGGCTGGACCGGACCGGATCCTTGTCCTCGGGACGCGGCCCGTGTGGGATGCCGACGAGACGATGTGGACCCGCCATGGGAGCGAGGGTCATTTGGCCTTGAGCGCCTTCAGGCGTTGATAGGCGACCTTGGCCTTGGGATCGCCGGCCTCGATGGCGGACAGGAGGCCGGATTCGAGCACGACCAACGAGCCATGCACGGCCATTCCTTGCTCGGGCGTGACGGACTGGCTGCCCTTGATGGCGTGGAGGGATTCGACGGCGGCGGGGTAGTCGCCGGCCCTGAGGGCCTCGGATGCGGCACGGGCGGCGGCGTTGAAGGAAGCGTCGGCGGAGGCGAAGGCAGAGGTGAGCTGGGAGGCGGCCTCCTTGGGAGATTGGGCGACGCGGAGGTCGTTGGTGCCGGGCCCGCAGCCATCGGCGAGGAGGAGGGCGACGGAGCCCAGGAGGGCCATGCGAGGGAGGGAGCGGGTCTTCATGGATGGCGTGGGGGGGTTGGGATGGACGGCTAGTCGCCGTTGCGGGAGGCCGGGTTGCACCAGAAACGACCCGGGCGAACGCCACGAAACCCGCCAATGCCGGCCTCTTGATAGTAGTTCTTGAAGCGCATGTATTCGGTGTGGCCGCCGAAGTTGCCCATGACGGTGCCGGTGTTGTGGCGTTGCGTGACGCCCTCGTCGGGGCGGCTGGCGACGTTGTCGTAGTTGGACGGCTGTTTTTCGTCGGCCTCCCAATAGACCATGGAGTCAGGCCTGAAGTCGGAGAGCTTGAAGGTGGTGTAGTCGCCGCGGGGGCCGGTGGAGTAGGCGGAGACGGCGCCGTTCATCATGTAGCTGCACACCTTCATCTCGCGTGCGCGGAAGAGCGGCGTGTTGGTGCGGTCGCCGGGGCACCAGAGGAGCTTGGGGGTTTGGTGGTAGGGAAAGAGCAGCCCGCGACGTACGGTGTGGTCGGGACGATTGGTGGAGACGCGTTCGTAGGCCCAGTTTGGGACGTTGAAGGCGCCGGAGCTCCACGAGGTGTAGGGCAGGTAGTCTCGGAAGTCGTTGGCGTAGAGGTGGGTGGAAAGAAGGATCTGCTTGATGTTGTTGAGGCACGCCGTGCGGTTGGCCTGTTCCTTGGCCTTGGACAGCGCGGGAAGGAGCATGCCAGCGAGGATGGCGATGATCGCGATCACGACGAGTAGCTCGATCAGCGTGAAGCCCGGCAGCCGCCAAAAGGGACGCGCACGCTCCGGGCGGGGCGACGGGTTCATCCCAGGGCTGCCAGCGGACATCGAGGGCCTCGTCGGGCGGAGAGGGGTCTTCATGCGGCGTAGGCCATGCGCGGGTGCGCGTTCATCCTGCAAACGTGGAATAACGCGACGCTATGGATGCACGTGCCGTTGGCGAGACTTTTCTCGATTGGCCTGCCGGGTTGCGGCAGGCTGCTGGTCCACACGCGATCGTGGCGGATGGGCGACCGCGTGACGGTTGGCTGGGTTGGCTGGGGTTTCTTGGATTTCCGGGCGTTCCTGTTCATCAAAGCAACAGGGTACCAACAGGGTACACGAGGTTTCTGTTGCCGTGGTGAGACGAAGACGCCCGGGGCAAAACAGGGTTTTTGCCGGGGTTTTTTGGGGGAAAGAGTTGGTGCACCGGCCAGGACTTGAACCTGGAACCCTCTGATCCGAAGTCAGATGCTCTATCCAATTGAGCTACCGATGCGGGAGCCG
>CAIYFP010000391.1 GCA_903925515.1 uncultured Verrucomicrobiota bacterium | reverse complement strand
GGAAGTGATTGCGAAGCAGATGCTTCTGCAAGCCGGGGAGTGAGCGAGGCGCGGGCCAGTGCATGGCCCGTAACGAGCGAACGACGAAGGATTTGCGGAAGCAGATCGAGCAAGCACGACCGATCCAACCGAATCATTCCGCCTTGGAATCCGCATCCGCCCGACCGCCCGTGACCCGGGCGGCCATCAACCCACGGTCGCGGCAACACCCCGGGTTGCCCCTCAATCCACCAGCAACGCCCGCTGCCAGGGAAGCAGGTCGCCCCATGCCTCGTCGTCGCCCCGGCCCAAGGCAAACAGGGTGGAACGCGATGCAATCAAGGTCGGGTCAATCCCCAAGGCCGACGCATGGCGGTCCCTCACCTTCCTGAGGACCTCGGCCCGGTCCAGCTCCGCCTGGGTCATGCGCCGCGCCCGCACCCGCACATGCACCGGCCGGTCGCTCGCGGGCACTGCCAGCCCTCGTTCAATGGCCTCGATGACCCCCCGACGACGACGCCCGGTGATGAAGTGCGGAAGCTTTGCCTGTTCCGGCCCGCGTCCCCGCGACGCATGGTCCGCAAGGTCGCTCAACACCTCGTGACGCAGGATGAAGAACGGGGGCTTGTTCGCCCGGACCGCCTCCTTCTCACGCCAATGCCAAAGCTCCCGGAGCACCGCCAGCCCGAGCGGCTCCAGCCGGTCGTGACCCTTCACTCGCCACACTTGGTCGAGGTCCACCTGGCCGGGCCGCGCGCACTCCGTCACCAGCCGCGCGCACGTCTGCCGATGCCAATCCAGCCGCCCCAGCTCCTGCAACCGCAGGCGCATCGCCTCCGCAAGGTCGTGCAGATGCCGCACGTCGTTCAGCGCATACTCGACCATCCGCTCCGTCAACGGGCGCCGCCCCCAGTTCGCCTTTTGCGCCCCCTTCTCCAGCGTGATCCCAAGATGCTTCGTCAGGCAGTCGTTCAGGCCGAACCGCTCGTCCCCCAGCAACCGCGCCGCCCACATCGTGTCGAAGATCGTGGCCGGCCGGAAATGATGCCCATGGGACAGCAACCTCAGGTCGTAGTCCGCCGCATGGAAGATCACCTCTCGCTCGTCCAACGCCGCCCAGAGCGGCTCAAGGTGCAAGTCTGCCAACGGGTCCACCAACGCCGCCATCCCCGGCACCGCCACCTGGAGCAAGCAGAGCTTCTCGGGATACGCGTGCAGCGAGTCCGCTTCCGTGTCCAAGGCCACCCATGCCGCATGCCGCACCCGCGACGCCAACTCCATCAGTGCTTCCGTCCCGTCGATCACTGGCGACATCTTGAAACGAGCGCGCCCACGATGGAAACCCCCTTTTCCCTCAAACCTTCGACCCCGTCATTCCTGTCACTCCACGACCGCCTTGTACACCGCGCCCGAATCCGGCGCGTCCGACACCACCTCGATCCGCATCAACTGGGTCCTGCTCCCCGCAAGGCTTGTCCTCGGGGCCGTACCCGGCGAATCCGCCGCCAACCGAAACGCAACCGGACGCCACTCCTTCAGGTCCGTCGAGGCAAGGATCGAATAGCGGCGCCCCGGTATCGCAAGGAACTCAAACGCCATCCGCTCGCCCACCCTCCCCACCTTGTCCAAACGGAAACCGTCCGCCGGGTCAAATGCATACGTCCCCGCACGATACTCGGCGGAATTGGAGATGCCGTCCCCGTCCGAGTCGTCCCCGGGCCGGATGTCCGCCAAGGTCTTGCCGTTTCCCAGCATCGCCAGCAGCGCCCGCTCCCATGCGTCCGGCAAGCCATCCCCGTCGCTGTCCTCGCCAAGGGTCAGGTCGAGCCGGGTCGTCCCGGCAGGCGCACCGAGCGTGCCGGGCCGGATCGCCGTCTCCAACGGCAAGTAGGTCATCCCCCCAATCCGAACCTTCATGCGAAACGATGCGGCCGCCCGGACCGCGCCCACCTTGTAGTTGTCCGCCGTCACCCCCGCGTCCATGGGCACGTTCAGGAAGTAGTTCCTGCCCGGCCCCAGGTTGGGGATCACGGACGCCTTCATCTGCGCCCCCGTCTGCGTCTCCATCAGGACGACGGCATTGGTCATGTTGAGGGGGTCGCCCATCTCGTTGCGGACCATGCCCGACACGCGATGAAACGGCGCGGGGGGAAAGGCCCAAAGCGCCGCCCCGGCGATCCCCAGCATGCCAACGAGGCCCAAGGCCGCGTTCCAACCGTTCCGGCGAACTCGATTTGAGAGGTTTTGCATGATGCCAATGTCAGGGGTTCGTTCAGTTGCCCGAGTACGAGTAGGTCACGAAGTGGAGCTTCACGTCCGT
>CAIYFP010000390.1 GCA_903925515.1 uncultured Verrucomicrobiota bacterium | reverse complement strand
GATGCGGCCGCCGTTGTGGTTGAAGTAGGGCTTGTCGATCTCGAGGACGACCCGCTCGGAGGCGAGGTCGAGCCTGAGGGGCGAGGCGTCGGGCAGGGTGATGCGGCTGACGCGGAGGGTGCAGTCCCAGTCGGCGGGCGCGGAGGCACGGCGCGGGGCGGTGTAGGCGACGAAGACATGGCGGTTCCGGGCGAAGTCCGGGTCGAGGGCCATGCAGAGGAGGCCGCGTTCGTCGAAGGAGCCATGGTTGACCTTGGAAAGGCGCGCGGAGAGGTCGAGGACGGCGCCGTCCTCAAGGCCGCCGCCGGGCGTGAGGGCGCGCACGATGCCGACTTGGTCCGCGACGAGGGCGCGTCCGTTGGGAAGGGTGACGAGGGAGAGTGGGGAGACGAGGCCCTCGGCGACGAGCTGGAGGGAGAGGCGAAGGGGCTCCGGGGCCTGGGCGAGGGCGTGGCGGGTGGCCGGGGCGGCGGCGAGGAGGACGGCGGCGAGGAGCGTCTTCATGGAGTGCATTGACGAGGATTAGCTATCCACGGGACAGGAATGATTCAAGGGGCAAGGGGCGGCGCGGACCCGGCGTTTTGTGGCGGCGCGGCCGGGGCGGGGCGGGAGATCGGGTGGGCGGGCAAGCGCCGCTAGACGCCGCCAAAGCGCCGGTGGCGGCGGGCGTATTCCTCGACGGCATCGAACAGGTGGGGCTTGCGGAAGTCGGGCCAGAGGACCTGCGTGACGACGATTTCGGCATAGCTGACCTGCCAGAGGAGGAAGTTGCTGAGGCGCATTTCGCCGCTGGTGCGGACGAGGAGGTCGGGGTCCGGGAAGTGGCGGGTGTAGAGGTGCTCGGACATGACGCGCTCGTTGATTTCGGCGGGGTCGAGGTTGCCGTCCTTGGCGCGTGCGGCGATGGCCCGTGCGGCCTCGACGAGCTCGGTGCGGCCGCCGTAGCTGAGGGCGAGGACGAGGGTGAGGCCGTTGTTGCGGGCGAGGGCGGCCTTGGTCTTGGCGAGCTGGTCCTGGACGGCCTCGGGGAGGCGCCAGATCTGGCCGATGGCCTCGAGGCGGACGTTGTTGCGGTTGAGCTCGCCGACCTCGTTCCTGAGGAACCGGGCGAGGTACTTCATGAGGGTGTCCACCTCGTCCTTGGGGCGGTTCCAGTTCTCGACGGAGAACGCGTAGAGGGTGAGGTACTTGATGCCGGCCTCGCCGGCCGCGCGAACGATGGCACGGACGGACTCGACGCCGTTGCGATGGCCCTCGACGCGGGGGAGGCCGCGTTGCTTCGCCCAGCGGCCGTTGCCGTCCATGATGATGGCGACGTGCTGGGGCAGGTTGGCGAGCGCCGTGGGGCTGAGGCGGGGCTCGGCGCTCATGCTAGAGGAACATGGTCTGGTCGCGCGCGGGCCCCACGGAGACGATGGAGAGGCGGGCGCCGGTCATCTGCGCGATGCTGAGCAGGTAGTGGCGGCAGTTGACCGGCAGGTCCTCCCATCGGCGGATGCCGTCGGTGGGCGTCTCCCAGCCGGGGAAATCCTCGAAGACGGGCTCGCATCGGGCGAGGACCTCGGCGTCGGAGGGGACATGGCGGAGCGTCTGGCCCTCGAAGCGGTAGGAGGAGCAGACGCGGATGGACCTCACGGAGTCGAGGCCATCGACGTTGGTGACGGCGAGCTCGTCGATGCCGTTGACCATGGCGGCATGGCGGGTGGCGACGGCGTCGAACCAGCCGCAGCGGCGCATGCGGCCCGTGGTGGCGCCGAATTCGCGGCCCATGCCATGGAGGAGGTCGCTGATCTCGGCGTCCTCGGTGGGGAGGGGCCCCTCTCCGACGCGGGTGGTGTAGGCCTTCATGACGCCCACGACGCGGTCCATGCGGTTGGGGGGCACGCCCGAGCCGGTGCAGGCGCCGCCGGAGGTCGTGTTGGAGGAGGTGACATAGGGGTAGGTGCCGTGGTCGATGTCGAGGAAGGTTCCCTGGGCGCCCTCGAAGAGGACGTTGGCGCCCCGGCGGGTGGCCTCGTGGAGCATCACGACGGTGTTGGTGACGAAGGGGCGGAGGCGGTCGGCGCACCGGGTGTACTCGGCGAGCACGGAGTCATGGTCGATGGGTTGGGCGCCGAGGGCCCTGAGGATCTCGTTGTTCTCGGCGAGGCGCTCGGCGAAGCGTGCGGGGAAGCGGGAGGCATTGACGAAGTCCGTGACGCGGAGGCCGACGCGTGCGGCCTTGTCGCCGTAGGTGGGGCCAATGCCGCGCTTGGTGGTGCCGATCTTCTGGTTGCCCTTCCGGACCTCGCGTTGGCCGTCGAGCTCCCGATGCCATGGGAAGACGACATGGGCGGTCTCGGAGATGACGAGGCTGGCGGGGGTGACCTCGACGCCAAGCCTTGCGAGGCCGTCGATCTCGGCGACGAGGCCAGCGGGGTCGAGGACGACGCCGTTGCCGATCACGCAGACGGTTCCCGGGCGAAGGATGCCGGAGGGGATCAGGTGGAGGACGTACTTGGTGGGGCCCACGAACACGGTGTGCCCGGCGTTGTTGCCGCCCTGCGTGCGGACCACGATGTCCGCCTGCTCGGTCAGGACGTCGATGATCTTCCCCTTGCCTTCGTCGCCCCATTGGGCGCCGACCAAAATAACGTTAGCCATCTCAGGATGCGTCCCGCCGCCGGATTGCCGGCGCGCGAGCGAAGGGGCGAGGCTACCGGGGCGGGAAGGACGGTTCCAAGGAACAAAATGCGGACCTGCCGGGCGCGGGACATCCGGGACGGCTTTGGGGGGGATGGCGACGGTTCGATCAAGGGACGGCGAGGTGCGCGCCACGCGGCGCCATGGTGGGTGATGTCGTTTCCCGCGTGTCGTGTCTCACCCATGGCGGGTGTTTCGCCGCGAGGAGTTTTGGCGTCCAGCAAGGCGGGAGCGACGAGCCGACCCAAAGGGGGCCGTGAGTAGGGAGCCGCGACGTGGGATGCGAGACGAGCCGCGGGCCCTCCGGGTTGCTCCGAAAGCCCCCGTGGCTTCGGGGTTCGGCCGTCCAAGGCCGCTCCGGGCAGGCTCCGTCCTCACGCCTGGCCCAAGGGCCTGCGCGGGGCAACCCAGCACCCGCGATTGACGAGACATGGCACTCGGCATTGCCCCGTGGCGAGGCCATGATGGCGGCGTGTCGAGCAAGACGGGCAAGGTGCGGGAGCGGGTCGCCGCGTTGGACGCGAGGGGATGGGACCCGCGCTACGCCGGGTGGTTTGAGTGTTTCAACGGGGGGCAATATTACGAGGCGCACGACGTGTTGGAGGACCTCTGGCTGGAGGAGGGGCAGGGCGGTGCCAACCATGGATTCTACAAGGGCTTGATCCAGGTGGCCGGGGCGTTCGTGCACCTGGGCAAGGGGCGGCGCGGGCCGGCGGGGGCGTTGCTGAGGCTGGCGCGGACCTATCTTGGGCGGTACCCGGCGCGGCACGAGGGGTTGGACGTGGCGGGATTGATCGCGCGCTGCGAGGCGTGGGAGCGGGGGGTGGCCGGTGGCGTGGATGTCGGGCGCCCGGCCGTGAGCTTGTCGGGAAGGGAGGCCGGGGGCTGAACGGCGGCCTCGCCCGCGCCTTGATCCCTCCTCGTCCGGTGCCGGGATCTGCCGCGCGCCGTATCCCGCCCGGATTGCCTCGTCTCGGCTGGGGGCTGCGGGATGGAGGGGCATGGAAGCAAAAGGCGCGGCACCCGGGGGAGCCGCGCCGTGAGGGACGCGATGGGGCCTAGGCGGCGCGATGGCGGCGCCAGAGGGCGAAGCCAGCGAGGCCGAGCGCGGCTGCCGCCGCATAGGTTTCGGGTTCGGGGACCGGGGTGAGTGGGCCGCTGGCGACGCTGGAGCCGCCTGCGGTGTTGAGGGATACCCAGAGGTTGGTGCCGAGGAAGGAGGTGAACTGGGGGGAAGTGAGGGTGAGCGGCGAGGCCGTGAAGAAGATCTCCATGGTCCCGAGCGAGGAGGGGATGGAGAGGAGGGAAAGGTTTCCGACCAGCGTGCCCGAGGGGGAGCCTTGGTAGATGCCGGCCGTGGTGACACCGGTGCCGGTGGGCACCAGGACGGAGCCGCCGACGGTGCCTGCGAGGGAGACGTTGTCGAAGGCGCCGCCGCCGCCGCCGCCGGTCATGACGATGGTGTAGGGGACGAGGGCGGCCTGGGAGGCGAGGGCGGAGGCCACGATCAATGCTGCGGACGCGATGAGTTTCATAGTTTTGCTCTTAATACCTATTATTAGTTACAACCAACGTGGGTAGGAGGCAGATGCTGGTTTTTTGGTTCAAGCAGGATGATACCTATTACTGGGTATTTATTTGAACGCAAGAACCGGCCCCGGGGTCCGCCCGTCGCTTGTGTCCCCGCAGCCGGCCCGTGCCCGGCCGGTGCCCTACCCCAGCAGGGCCCGCACCACCGATGCCTCCTCCACCCCCGTCAGGCGCTGGTCCAACCCCTGGTTCTTGAACGTGAACCGCCGGTGATCAATCCCGAGGCAATGCAGGATCGTCGCGTTCAGGTCGTTCACATGGACCGGGTTCTCCACGATGTTGTAGCTGAAGTCGTCGGTTGCGCCGTACACCATCCCGCCCCGGATCCCGCCCCCGGCCATCCACATGCTGAAGTTTCTAGGGTGATGGTCCCGCCCGTAGTTGTCCGCCGTGAGGCGCCCCTGCGAGTACACCGTCCGCCCGAACTCGCCGCCCCACACCACGAGCGTCGAGTCCAGCAATCCGCGTTGCTTCAGGTCCGTGACGAGCGCCGCGCACGCTTGGTCCGTGTCGAGGCATTGGTTCTTCAGGGCTGTAGGAATGTTGTCGTGCTGGTCCCAGCCGCGGTGCAGCAACTGGACGACGCGGACGCCGCGTTCGACGAGCCTGCGGGCGAGGATGGCCGCGTGGGTGAAGCTTCCCGGGCGCTTCACGTCCGCGCCGTACATTTCCAGCGTGGCCGCAGACTCACCGGAGAGGTCGGTGAGGTCCGGCACGCTGGTCTGCATCCGGAACGCCATCTCGTACTGCGCGATGCGCGTATGGATCTCGGGGTCGCCGTAGCGACCCAGGTGGCGCCGGTTCAGGTCGTTCAACGCGTCCAGCATCGTCCGCCGGTCCGTGCTGGAGACGCCGGGCGGGTTCTTGATGTAGAGGACGGGGTCGCCGGCGCCGCGGAGGGCGACGCCGTTGAAACGCGTGGGAAGGAAGCCGCTGCCCCACATGCGGGAGAACAGGGCTTGTCCGTTGCCGGTGGACGGGAACGAGGGCGTGAAGACGACGAACGCGGGGAGGTCGTTGCTTTCGCTGCCCAGCCCATACGCGAGCCATGAGCCAATGCTGGCCTTCCCGGGCACCTCGCTGCCCGTCATGACGAAGGTGCAGGCGGGGTCATGGTTGATCGCGTTGGTGTGCACGGACCGGACCACGGCGATGTCGTCCACGATCTTGGCGGTGTGGGGGAGCACGTCGCTCACCCATGTCCCGCACTTGCCGTGCTGCCGGAACGGGAAGCGCGAGGGCGCGACGGGGAACCGGTCCTGTCCGCTGGTCATCGTGCTGAGCCGTTGCCCCATGCGGACGGAGTCGGGAAGGTTTTTGTCGAAGTACTCCTTCAGGCCGGGCTTGTAGTCCCAGGTGTCGAGCTGGGTGGGCCCGCCGTTCATGTGGAGGTAGATGACGGACTTTGCCTTGGGGGCGAAGTGCGGGAGGCCCGGGAGCGGCGGGTGCACGCGATCCATCTGCGGGCCCGTTGCCGCGCCCTGCGCCTCGGCGCCCAGCAACCGGGTGCCGCGTTCGCCCATCAACATGCCGAGGGCCACGCCGCCCATCCGCAGCCCGACGTCGCCGAAGAACCGGCGCCGCGTCGTCTGCACGTGATGTTCCATCAGGGGGTCCATGTCCTTGTTCCTTCCTTCAATTGCGGTTCACGGCCTCGTCGAGGTTGAGCAGCAGGTTGGCCATGAGGGTGTACGCGGCCAGCTCGGGCGCGGCGATGGCGGGGTCCGGCTTGGATTCGCCGAACGTGACGGACTCGCGCGCGGCGGCCTCATCCGCGCGATACCGCGCGAGGTGTTTCTCGAGCGTGCGCGACAACACGCCGAGCTCCTCGTCCGAAGGCGGCCGTGCAAGGACGACCTCGCAGCCGTGCCGGAGGCGACCGGGAGCGCCGGGCCCGCCCTCGCGGATCATGCGGGTGGCAAGCCAGCGGGCGGCCTCGTGGTGTTGGACGTCGTTCATGAGCTGCAACGCCTGGAGGGGCGTGTTGCTGCGCTCGCGCCGGGAGCAGAGCTGTTCCCGGTTCGGGCCGTCGAAGGTCACCATGAAGGGCGGCGGGGCGGTCCGCTTGAGGAAGGTGTACAGGCTGCGGCGATAGAGCGCGGCGCCGGTGTCGGCCTTGTAGTCGCGCGTGTTGGAGCCCACGAAGCCCACGGGCTCCCAGATGTTGGGCGGCTGGTACGGTCGCACGCCCTTGCCGCCCATCTGCTCGTCCAGCAACCCGGCCGCGAACAGGGCCCCGTCCCGCAGTTGCTCCGCGTCCAGCCGGAAGCGTGGCCCGCGGGCGAGCAGCCGGTTTTCCGGGTCGCGGGCCATCAGGGCCTCGCCTGCGGCCGCCGACTGCTTGTAGGTGGCCGACGTGACGAGCAGGCGCAGAAGTCCCTTTGTGTCCCAGCCGCCCTCGCGGTATTCGACCGCGAGCCAGTCCAGCAAGTCCGGGTGCGACGGCGGCTCGCCCTGCGACCCGAAGTCCTCCGAGGTCCGGACGAGGCCGGTGCCGAAGACGTGCTGCCAGAGCCTGTTGACGGCGACCCGTGCCGTGAGGGGGTGCTCGCCCGAGACGAGCCACGAGACGAGGTCGAGCCGGGTGGGCTCGTCCGAGGGGGACTTCATCGGCGGCAACGCGGCGGGAACGCCGCGCCGGACCTTTTCGCCGGGCTTGTCATACGCGCCTCGAACCATGACGAAGCTGTCCCTCGGCTTGTCCATGTCCTTCCAGACGAAGGTGGAGGGCACGCGCCCTTCCAGCTCGGCGCGCTTCTTCCTCGCAGATTCGGCGGCCGAGACCCTGGGCGCGAAGGCTTCGCGGGTGTCCGCGCAGACGCGTGCGACGTAATGGGCGCGGAGGCCGGCCACCTGGGCCGTCGTGCGGTTCGTGGCGCCGACGTCCTTCAACACGCGGCGCAGGTCGGCGGGAAGCTCGCCGAGGTCCTTCCCATGGTTTGCCTTCAGCCATGCGGCAAAGGAACGCGTCGCATCGCTCGAGGGGTCCAGCCTCCCCTTCACGCCGGCGTCGTCCCATGCCACGCGTCCGCCGAACTGGGTGAAGGCGATGCCGGTGACGCGGTCGCCGGCCTTCAGGCCCACCTTGCCGGCCTCGAACTCGAGCCGGGTCCACTCGCCGGCGGCGGGCAGCGGCCCGCCATGTGCCCGCTGCGTGGTGCCCTTCGCGCCCCAGTCGATCGCGTCCACGTCGCCCCAGACCATGCGATGCTTCCAGTCGTCCGTCCGGTACTGGATCATGACCGCCCTGGGCATCTTGGCGGGGTCCAGACGGACATGGACGAAGAGGCGGCCGTCCTGCGGCAGCTCGAAGGGCGTGCCGCCTTCGAGGACGTCTTGGGCGAGGCCGTTGTCCTCCCGGAGCAAGGCCCGCCGTCCTCGCTTCGCGGGCACGGCGTCCTCCTTGGTCGTCCAGCGGCTCGCCGCCCCGGGGCTTGCGGAGATCTTCCAGCCCGAGGGCGCGTCGTCGTCCACCCATGAGACATCCACATCGGCTGCCTTGGGGCGCGGGTTGGCGTCGGCGGGGTCGGAGTAGGGATGCGCCATGGCCTTGGCGAGCAAGGCCCCGTCGGCTGCCATGGCCTCGGCTTCGAGCGCGTCCATGCGCGCCTTTTCCTCGGGCGACGGCAGCTTCAAGACTGGCGGCGTCAGCAACGCGTTGCCGTCCATGGCGGGGTCGGCCGCGCTGTGGAAGAAGGCGTAAAGCGAGTAGAACTCGCGGGCGGAGATGGGGTCGAACTTGTGGTCATGGCACACGGCGCACCCGGCGGTCAGCCCCATCCATGCCTGCACCGCCGTTGCCGTGCGGTCCACGGCGTAGCGGAAGACGAACTCGGCGTCGATGGAGCCGCCCTCGCTGGTGGTGACGTTGCAACGGTTGAAGCCCGTGGCGATCCACTGGTCGAGCGTGGGCGACTGGACGAGGTCGCCGGCCAACTGGTCGCGGGTGAAGTCGTCGAAGCGTTGGTTGCGATTGAACGCTCGCACGACCCAGTCCCGGTACGCCCACATTTGCCGCTCGTTGTCGAGGTGCAGGCCGTGCGTGTCGGCGTAGCGCGCCACGTCCAGCCACATCCGGGCCATGCGCTCGCCGTAGCGTGGCGACGCAAGCAACCGGTCCACCAGCCGATCGTAGGCGCCGGGGGCGGTGTCCGCCACAAAGCGAGCCACCTCGGCCGGCGTGGGCGGGAGGCCCGTGAGGTCCAGCGACACGCGGCGCGCGAGGGTCCGGGCGTCCGCCTCGGGAGCGGGCTTGAGGCCCTCGCGTGAAAGCCGGTCCCGGATGAAACGATCCACGGGGTTGGGGGCGTCCCCGGCGGGCAGGGATGCACGAGACGGGGCCTCAAGGGACCAATGCCGCTGGTACTTCGCACCCTGCTCGATCCAACGCTTCAGGACCCCTTTCTGCGCGGCCGTCACCGACTTGTGCGTTTCCGGCGGCGGCATGACGTCGTCGGGGTCGGTGGACTCGATCCGTTTCCACAGCTCGCTCCCTGCAGGATCGCCCGGCTTGATGGCCACGCGTCCCTCCTTGTTCGGCGCGAACGCGCCCTCGGCCATGTCCAGCCGAAGCCCCGCCTTGCGCTTCTTCGCGTCGAACCCGTGGCATGCGAAGCATTGGTCCGACAAGATGGGCCGGACGTCTCGGTTGAAGAGGACGGCGTCCTCAGACCGGGCCGTCGCCCATGTTCCGCACGCCAACGCAAGCGCCCATGCCATGCCCGCAGGAGTTCCGGGAAAACGCATGGGTGCATCCTTGCAACATCACGGAAAGGTTCAACCTGCGGGTTGGGGTGGCCGGGTGGCGGGTGGCGGGAGGCGGGAGGTGGGAGGG
>CAIYFP010000389.1 GCA_903925515.1 uncultured Verrucomicrobiota bacterium | reverse complement strand
GAGCATGGAGTGGCGGCCGGGGACGGCCGCGCTCCCAGGGTTGAGCCCGTGCGACGTGCTCGGGACCGCTTACCGCTTCGGGGTGCACCGATGGTGTGCAGTCCCTGAAGAATGCTCTGGAAAAAGGGGGGGCAGAAGCCTGAATAGCGGGGCGATGGCGACCTTCCAGTGTCAAGCCCTAGGGCAACGGCTTTAACTCAGCACGGGCATGTCCGTCTCCAACAGGCCGGCAACGCGCTCGAGCTTTCTCGAGCGGCTCAAGAACTGGGCGGACCAAGAGAGCTGGCGGCAGTTCCTGACGGACTACGGCCGCGTCATCCAGGCCTCCGCCGTCAAGGCGGGGCTCCGGGCTGAGGACGCCGAGGATGTCGTCCAGGACACGCTGCTCTCGGTGGCCCGCAGCATTCCCGGATTCGTCTATGACCGTTCCAAGGGTTCCTTTGAGGCGTGGGTTTGCCGGATTGCGAGGATGCGGGTGATCGACCACCTGCGGCGACGCCACCGGGATCCTTGCGCGGTCGCCCTTCAATCCCCGAACGCAGAAGGCGTGGGCTGCATAGCGCAGGGTGGAGACGAGTCGTCCGATTCCCCATTCGAGGTTCATTGGGACGAGGTTTGGCGCGAGCACCTGCTCCTGGCTGGCATGGAACGCTTGAAACGTTCCACGAGCCCGTCGCATTTCCAGATCCTCCACATGAGCGTGATCGACCGCATCGACGAGGCGGAAATCGCACGCATCCTTGGGATTAGCCGGGCGCAGGTCTATTTGGTCCGGCACCGGTTGGGCCGCAAGCTCCGCCGGGCGATCGAGGTGTTCAGGACGGACGCCCCTCCTGGCCCATGAGCCGCGCCGTTCGAGACGAGCCCGCTCGTCCTTGCATTCCCGATCACGCGGTCCACCGGTGCATCGGCGAGGGGAGCTATGGGCAGGTGTGGCTGGCCCGGACGGTGATGGGGGCTTGGCGCGCCGTGAAGGTCATCCGGCGCGACCTCTTCGAGAATGCCTCCTCGTACGAGCGCGAGTTCTCGGGTGTCCGTCGGTTCGAGCCCCTCTCGCGGTCCCACGAGGGCTTCGTCGATGTGCTCCAGACCGGCGAGGATGCAGCGGGGGGATGCTTTCACTACGTGATGGAGCTTGCTGACGACCTGGCTGCGGCGGGGCTGGAGGGCGCGGGCCGTGCCGAGCTGGATCCGGCCGGGTACCAGCCGAGGACGCTGGCCTCCGACCTGCGGGTGCGCGGACGCCTTCCTGCCGCCGAGTGCATCGAGATCGGCTTCCTGCTTGCGGATGCCCTCACCCGGCTTCACGCCGAGCAGCTGATCCACCGCGACATCAAGCCATCGAACATCGTCTTTGTGGGGGGGCGTCCCAAGCTTGCTGACATCGGGCTTGTCGTCGGGGTGGCCGAGGCGAAGAGCTACGTGGGGACGGAGGGATATGTCGCCCCGGAGGGCCCCAACTCGGTCCATGCGGACCTCTACAGCCTGGGCATCGTGCTTTATGAGGCGGCCATGGGCATGGATCGCCGATGTTTTCCCAGTCCGGGCCCGGCGATGCGTGCGGGGCCTGACGCCGTGTTGCTGCGTGAGCTCAACGCCGTCCTGCTGCGTGCATGCGCGACGCGGCGGGAGGATCGGTATGGCTCGGCGGCGGACATGGCGTTCGACCTCGCCTTGCTTCGTGCGGGTGGCTCCGTCCAGGAACGCCAGCGCCATCAACGGCTCGTGCGTGGGGGCGCCCGTTTGGCCGCAGTGACCCTCGCCGTGGTCGCCATGGCATGGACGGGCATGGAGGTGTGGCAACGCCGGGCGGCAAGGCAGATCGAGTCCGGCGTTGCCGAGGCACGTCGGCAGGGGGCCGAGGGCGTCCGGCAAATCCTTGCGGACGACCTGGGTGCCGCCGCGGTCCACCTCGCGGAATCCCTGCCTGCCTTGCAAGCCCGGCCCCAGGAATCCGAGGTCCAACGCATCCGGCTTCGTCAGGCGCTGAATCACGTGCCACGACCGCTGCTCACGCTGGCCGTCGGGGTGGCGCCGGTTTGCTCCGTGGCCTTCAGCCCGGACGGACGACGCCTGGCAACGGGGGATGCCTCGGGCTCTGCCTGCGTGTGGGATGCCTTGGATGGCTCCTGCATCAGCCGGTTCCAGGGCATGGGCGGTGCCGTGGATGTGCGCTTCTCCCGAGATGGCCAACGGCTCCTGGTGGGTCCCAGCTCCGTCAATCCCCAGTACTCGGATTGGAAGGCGAGCCGGGCCGTGGTCCTGGACGCATCCAGCGGGAAACCGGTGGGGGTGGACGTCCGGGGAATCGAGCTCGGCATCTTCAGCCCGGACGACCGCACGCTTGCCGTGGTTCAACGCGGCGAGCCCGAGGTGCGGTTGATTGACACGATGTCAGGCCAGCTTCGGCGTTTGCTTCAGGGTCACCTCGAGATGCCCGTGTCGCTCGCGTTCAGCACGGACGGTTCCCTCGTGGCCTCGGGGGGCATCGGTGCTGACCGCACGGTCCGGGTTTGGAAGGTGGAGGATGGCACGGTCCACGGTGTCCCCGCTCGCTTTGCCGAGAACGTGAAGGGCATCGTGTTCTCGCCTCGTGACGACCGATTGCTGGTCTCGACCGGCAACGGGCCCTCGGGCGCCTCCATGTCGATGCTGGACCTGGTTGGGTCGCCCAAGGCCCGGCCCATCGCCCAAAGCCCCGGTCTTCGCCCTGTCGCGGGCGTGATGGCCATGGGCGGCCGCCGCGTGGTGGTGTCGGACGTGCCTGGGGGCGTTTCGGTGCGTTCGGCCGCGGACGGGCTGGTGGTCCTCCCGGGGCTGGAGCTCCCGAGCGGCCATGGCATCAGCCATGCGGTGGGCCCCGACGACTCCCTGCTGGTGATGGGTTCGGACGACGGTTGGGTCCAGGCATGGGATCTCCAGTCCGGATCCCCGCTGGCCCATCCCTGCCGTGTCGAGGGCGCGGTCTATGCCGTCGCGTTCAGCCCGGATTCGACGCGCCTTGCTGCCGGGTCGCAGCATGGGGTCGTCCGAACTTGGGACATCACGGCCCGGACGGAGGCGGTTGAGCCCCTCGCCTTGAAGGGCTTGCCCCCGGCGCTGGCGCATCCCCGCTTTCCCTATCCAGCGGCCGTCGTCGCGGACGAAGGATTCGCCACGCTCCGGGATGCCGACGGACGATCTTTCTTCTCGTTCGTTGAACTGGCTTCGGGTCGGCTCCATGAGTCCCCGTCACTCCCCATCCCCACCTCGTCGGCAATCGTCGTGCCGGCGCCGCACGGGCGGACGTGGGCGACGATGAACCTGCTCATGAGCCCTTTGGCGGGCCATCAGGATGTCCTGGTCACGAGCTGGGGTGCGGACGGCTGGGGTTGGAGGCGGCTGCCGCATGCGGTGGCCCCGGCCGCCGTCCAGTTCACGCCGGATGCCACGCGGATCTTGACGATGGATCGCGCCGGCAAGGTTCGGGCCTGGCGCACCGACAACGGCCAGCTCGACCGCGAGGTGACGTTGGCCCGGACCGATCCCGCGAGCCCCATCATTCTTCCCGCTTTCTCCCCGGACTCCAGGACCGTGTTTTGGACGGAGACGGCCATTCGGACCCAGTTGTTCTTTGCTTCATGGGAAGTGCCGCGGGTCGTCGTGGGCCAATGCACCCTCGATGCACCCATCACGAGCCATGCATGCCACCCCGTGGAACCGTGGGTCGCCGTGCGGACCTCCGACCACCGAATCCGCCTCTTCCCATGCCAGGACGGCAAGATGACTCGGCTCGAGGCGCCTGTCCTGGACGGGATTCATTGCACTTCCCTGAAGTGGAACCCTTGCCGCCGCCAAATGCTCGTGGAGCGGGATGATGGCCGCTTCATCCTGGTCGACCTGCACCGTTCGACCACCTATCCGGTGCCCGGACCTCCGGGTGGCGTCGCGTCGCCCGTTGCCGACTTCAGCCCCGATGGCCGCTGGATCGTCGCCTCGCTCTCCGACGGTCGGGTCTGGGTTGCCGACGCGGACACCGGCGAGCCGGTCACGCCATGGATTTCGCATCCTGAAAGGGTTCGTTTTGCCGCCATCATTTCGGGGGACCATTGGATGACCCTGGATGGCAAGGGCGTGCTGAGAACCTGGGACCTGCGTCCGGCCACGTCCTCGGCCGAAAGCCTCCGTGATGCGGCCGTCCTGGTGTCCGGACGTCATCTGAAGGGAGGCAGCCTGGAATGGATGGCCCCCGCAGCCATCGCAGCATGGGACAAGCGCCTCCGGGCTTCTCCCGATCCTTGCGAACTGCCCGTGCCCAACCCGGCTCGTTGGCATCTCTCCCGGGCTGCTTCGGCCGATTCCATCGTTGGACTGGAGTCGGCTTGGTTCCATGCCTGGCGGGCGGGGTCCATGGTGGCCCCGGACGTCCATCGCGCGTTGGAAGGCCACCTCGTTGGAAGGGGCATTGCATCGCGTGACCCGACGACGCCCGGCACGGTGCTCGACCTGACCCGCTTCTACACGCACTCCCTCGACATGCTGCCGCGGGCCGAGTTTCGCGAATTGCCCCGGGGCCATGTGGTGCTGGACGGCATCCCCTTCGACGTCCGGGGATTGGTGCGACTCGAACCCCCGGCTTTTCGCAGCATGCTCCATGCAATGGCGGCACCCCTTTTTGGGTCGTTTCCGCTGACAGATGTCCATGGAATCCCCGTGGGCCGCCCTTGCCAACGCATCCACATCCTCCACGGAGTGGATGGCGATTTTCTGGTCCATGGCGAGGAATACGGACGATGGCGAATCCGGTTTGCCAACGGGACGGAGCGGGAATTCCCGCTCGTGTTCGACAGGGATTCCCCCCGGGGTGCCGCCTCCAAGTCGCCGTCAGGCCGCCTCGTCGCATGGTCCGCCCCCGCCACTCCATCCGACCGGCGTTCGCAACTGCTTCGTTTCACCTGGACCAATCCCGAACCCACCAACCTTGTCGAATCCCTCGACCTTGTCGCGGGCGAGGGCCGTTCACGCCCGTTTGTCGTGTCCATCACCGTCGAATGAACGGCTGGCATGGCCGATTCACCGATCTTGGAAGATTCTTGAAAGATTTCCGCGCTCGTTCCCGAAGAAACCTTTAAGGGTTCATTGCACCTCGGCGCGACCTTGCATCAGGAACGCACGGCGGACCGGGTGGTGATCCCGGCAGCAAAAGCAGGAATATCTCATGAAAAACCGGCTCAAGACCCGTCTGTTCGCATGCATCGCCGTCGCGGCCGCCGGCATGTCCGTCGAGGCCCAAATCCTTGACGTCCAGGTTGTCCAAGATCTCTCCGGCGTTTCGGTGAGCTACCATGGCTCGATCGACACCACGGGCCTGACGTACTGGTTCACGACGGTTCCAGGGCCAGGCGGGCTGTCGTTCCAGGCAGGTCCTCCCTCGGCCCTCAACGCCCTGGTTTTCAATGATGGAGCCACGAACGTGGACTTGTTTAGTGCAGTTTCCAGCGTCCTCGGCACCTCCGACGGCGGCTCCATCCAGTCCACCGGGTTTGCGGGGAGCCCCTTTGGCTTCGTTGGCATTTCCGAAGGCTCCCCTCCCGTCCTCTCCGTCGTGATTGGCGTCCCGGAGGGCTATGCATCCGGCACAACCATTTCAGGCCAGATGCAGTTTGCAGGATCGACCCTCGGCAACTTCTCGATGATCGATGGGTCGTTCCAGACGTTGAACCTACCCGGTGGCAACACCGTGACGATCTCGGCCTCCATCGCTCCCGTGCCCGAGCCCTCGGAATGGGCGGCCCTTGGGGCGGGCCTTTGCGGGGTGGTCGCCGTGGTGCGGCGCATGCGCATGAAGGCCCCGCCGAGGCCGTGATGACTTCGGGCAGGGAGAGCAGGCCGTGTCCGTAGCCCGGGGCGAGCGTCGTTCGCCCCGGGTTCACCTTGCAGGAGCGTGTCTGCCCATGGTCATGCCGTGCATCCCGAGGTTGTCGGCGGGACCTACACGGCGGGAGCATGGAGGGGCGGCCGGGGACGGCCGCGCTCCCAGGGTTGAGCCCGCGCGACGTCCTCGGGACCGCCCAACCCTTCGGCAAGCACCGACGGGCAAGGCCGGCCCGAGAAGAGGCTTCCCGGCGCGGGTCCTCGATGGATACGCTTTCCCCACACGACACGCACGAGAGCACATGAACACCGTCACTGCCCTGAAGACCGTCAAGGGATCCACGAAAAGCAAGGTTGAGGCCGAGTTGTCCCGCACGGGAGGCCTCCTGAGGCTCGCGCCCGCATGGG
>CAIYFP010000388.1 GCA_903925515.1 uncultured Verrucomicrobiota bacterium | reverse complement strand
CACATCCGGAGGAAGATCTTCGAGGCTCGCGAGGATGCGCCGGTGGCATGCGACCAGTTGCTGGCCTTGATCCAGCAGCTCTACCGGGTCGAGCGCAGGGCCAAGGAGGAGAAGCTGGACCGGGAAGGCCTGTTGCGAGCGCGGCGGGAGGCATCCCGGCCGGTGATGGAGAATCTCGGGGAACTGCTGAGGCTGTTCGCCAAACAGAGGCCACCCAAGACGCCGTTTGCGAAGGCGATGTCCTACGCCGAGGGCCAGTGGCCGGCGATGATGCGGTACCTGGAGGTGCCGGAGGCGGAGCTGGACAACAACTCGATCGAGCACGCGCTGCGGAGCGTGGTGATGGGACGACGCAACTGGCTGCACGTGGGGCAGGAGGTCGGGGGCGAGCGGGCGGCGAACCTCCTCACCCTGATGGGGAGCTGTCGTCGCCTGGGCGTGGAACCCTACGGATACCTCTGCGACATCATCCCTCGACTGGGACGGCATCCCCAGAAGGACATCTGGGATCTGACGCCCCGAGGCTGGCGAGACGCCCGGGCCCGGGCCGCCGGGGCTGCGGTCCCGCCGGACTGATCCGGGCGTCAGCCCACCCGGGGAAGCCGTCGGCGGCCGCCCCGGTCCATCCAGCGCAACGAATCGGCTCACCCGTACCCGGCCGAGAGCCGGGCATCAACGGTTCCGCCGGACGGTTACCTTCATTCGGCTGTTGGCGAGCCCCAGGCGCACCATGGCCTCCAGCTTCTCCGCGATCACGGTTTCCGGTGGATAAGCCCGCAGCTTCGGCTTGGTCGTGTTCAGGAGCGTCGGGAACTCCACCTCCACCGGGGGCGGCACGGTGGCGTCGCCGAAGCCGACATCGACCTGCACCGGGATGCGTGCTCCTGCCAATTGCGCGCGAAGGACGACCCGGATGCCTCCCGCCTCCATGGCGGCCCGGATCGGTTCGGCGGTCACTTGCCCGAAGACAAGGCCATCCGGTTCAACCGGCGTGGCAATGACTTCATGGAAGAGCGCGACCAGGTCCTCAAGGGAACCCCGACGAAGACCCAGCAGGTCCAAGTCTCGGGTGGCCCGATGCGGCGAACCCTCCCACACCGTGAACAGCATGGCCCCTTTGAGCAGGAAGCGCTCGCCGTGGGGCGAGGCTGCCAACCGGCAGATGACCCGCTCCACCCCATAGCGTGCGAGGAAGCGGTTGAATTCCCATCCCTTCGACTGTGCCAGCGTGAGCAGACGGTGGCGCACCGACGCAGCGGGATTGGAAGACTTCATGCGAGCGACTCCACGTAGGGGCGAATGGTCTTCTCCATGCGACAAACCCGGGCCATGGCCCAGATCTCATCCATGCTGAATCGGCGTCGAGTCCAGCCGTCGCGCAGTGCCTCGACGGCGATGCCGATACCGATCTTGTTCCGGTATTTGAAGCAGTCGGCGACGGTCTTGGCGGGGGTGGTGATGCGCACCGGCACTCCGTCGATGGTGTGGACGGCGGTCCCGACCAACAGCGACTCGCCCCCAAAGCGCACGACACGGAGCGGTGGGTACCCTTCCGCTGGCGAGCGCGCTTTGCGGTCGATGGCCAGCCAAACCTCGTGGGGGGTCTGGGTGGTTAGCTCGTGAAACACCAGGGCGGAAAGCAGGCAGACGACCCCCCGCGGCACCCGCACGGCAACTTGGGCCAGGCTGTGGTGTTCGGACACGTCGTGTCCGGTGACGGCATAGACCCCGTGACTGAGGCGGGAGATCGTTCCGTCGGCCAGCGGCGCTTCGAGCGCGGCGCGCGGCACCCCGAGGCGGGCCAGATCACGGGTCCGGATGACCGCTTGGCGACGGAGCAGCGGTTGGAGCCTGGAATCGTGGGTGTCAGCCATGATTGAACGATGCAATACGTCGGCACTTGCATGCAAGTGCCTGCTGCATGTATCACATCGAGGCAACCTCATCTTGAGTGCCCGGTTCTCGCCTCACGCGGCGCCGCCCGAGGGTGGAACCAGCAGGATCTCTTCGTGGCTTCGTGGCTACCCATGAAACCGCCGCTTGGCCGCCCGGGCGGGTTTCGCTGGCCCGATCAACCAAGGCCTGCCTTGTCCCTGATCTTCGTGTGATCAAAAAACAGCGTCTCGTTCGGCGTTCCCGTGAGTCAGGAAGCTGGGAATGGCTTACACAAGGACACGAGGACACGAGGAAGGCAGCCGCGTGGGTGCTCAAGCCGCTGTTCATGCCCATCCGTTACGAGGGCGTGTTGGGACGCAGCCAGCCGTGATTCGCAGGGTTGTAGATCGAGAGAGTTCCTCCTGCTGACGCGGCGACTCGGGGTCTCCCGGTGCATGAGGATGATCCGCCCGCTGAGGCGCAGAGACGCAGAGTTCTTGCTCGTACCTCCGCGTCTCCGCAGGCGATTGCCTCCCCCAGCCAATTCCCACGGCGGCCGATCCCATGGGCAGCCACCGGGGAACGTCTCCCGGTGCATGAGGTTGATCCGCCCGCAGAGACGCAGGGACGCGGAGTTCTTGCTCACAACTCCGCGTCTCCGCGTGTCCGCGCGCGATTCTCCTCCAAGCCGATTCCGACAGCGGCCGATGCCATGGGCGGCCACCGAGGAGCGTGTCCCCGGATCTCCGCATAAGGAGTTTTTGAGTGCCCGGTTCTCGCCCCACGCGGCCCCGCCCAAGTGCGGACCCTGTCGGCACTCTTCGCGTCTTGGCGTCTTCGCGTGATTCAAAAACAAGGCCTCCCAAGCGCTGATTCCATGATGCATGCAGCGGGGATCTGCTCACGCGAAGACGCGAAGACGCGAAGACGCGAAGAATTCGGTCACAGGGATGCCCATGCTGAGGTGGATGCCCATCCGCTACGACCGCGTATTGGCACGAAGCCTGGCGCAAGTCGCCCGCTTGCGGATCGCGAGCTTCCCACCTCCTTACGCGAGGATTTGGGTGCATCGTTTCGGCCAGGCATCGGCACCCCCAACATCAAGTGGACAGAATCGATTCCAGCGCCTGTCTCCACACCTCAATATTCAATGTTTAGATGTGACTCCATTGCCCCCCCCTCTCGCCGTAAAGATTGTCAGGCAGGTGACCCATGCTGGACCCAGTTCACTGTTTGACGGCAAGATGGAAAACCAGAATTCTGGGAACATGAAGACGACGCTCGATTTGCCCTCGGATCTCGTTCAGGAGATCAAGCTTCGGGCCGACAACGAGGGCAAGAAGCTCAAGGATGTGATCTCCGATCTCCTTCGACGGGGACTCGGACAGTCGGCCAGCGACCCCGGATCGCACCCGGGGCGTCGGGGAACCATCGTGCTACCGCTTTTCCCCACCTCCCCCACAGCCCCAGCCACCCGCATGGAGCTGGAGGAACTCCAAGCGCTGGAGCATGATACCTTGAACCAAGCCGACCTTGAGTCCATTCACCCAGCTTCTTGATACCGGAGTCTGGATCGCCTTGTCCTTCGCCACGCATCCGGCACATCGGGTTGCCTGCCAATTGTTCCAGGCAGCCGACTCCCGGAGTCCGCTGGCGTTTTGTCGGGCGACCCAGACGAGTTTCATGCGGTTGCTGACCACCCCAGCGGTCCAGGCCGCCTAAGCCGGCACGATTCAGTTGGATCGGTCGTGCTTGCTCGATCTGCTTGCGCAAATCCTTCGTCGTTCGCTCGTTACGGGCCTCGTACCGGCCCGCGCCTCGCTCAATCCTCGTCTTGCGCAAGCATCTGCTTCGCAATCACTTCCCTCCCAACTGAATCGTCCCGGCTAAGGGAGTCCT
>CAIYFP010000387.1 GCA_903925515.1 uncultured Verrucomicrobiota bacterium | reverse complement strand
GCCGATTCGTGAGATTCGTGGGCCACCACAGCCTTCACAGGTTGAGCTTGATGTGATCGACGCTCGCCACTCCGGCGGCGGATTGCTCGACCAACGTCAGCTCCGTGGGGGTGACCGTCAGCGCGTAATCGCGACGGGGATCGAAGTCCGGAAACTGGTCAATGCGGTCCAACACGTCGCCGACCAGCTTCTTGAGGTAGAGCCGAGGGGCGACGCCCACTTTCCCGCCCAGCTTCCCGGCAACCGCCTGCGCCAGATCCTCCAGCAGAGCCGAATCCGCCCGCTGCCGGATTCTCTCCGTGTGGGGCGACCCCTGAGCGAACAGATGGGTCACCCGTGTTCCTACCTCGACCAACGAATCCTTGGTGAACGGCGAAAGCCGCAACTGGACCGCTCTCGGGTTGTCAAAGCGTGCCTCCGTCGTGAAGTCCACGTGAAGACGCTGCGCCAGGGGCGCGAGACGCTGGATTCCCTGCGGACCGTCAAAGAAGGCCGGTGTTCCGGTGATGACGAGGTAGAGTCCCGGGAAGCGTCCCGCGTCGATCTCGTCGATGAGCTGCCGAAGGGCGTTGAGCGCCTTTTCCCTCACGTCGCCGCGCACGCGTTGCAGGGTTTCCACCTCGTCGAGAATGATCAGGAGTCCGGGTAGACCCGAGTCCCGCAGCAATGTGAGCAATCCTTGGAGAAAGCCGAGCGCTGCAAAGTGGTCCACGTCTCCCTTGATGCCGGCTGCACGCTTCGCTTCCGCCCCGACGGACGGTTGACCGCCCAGCCAGGCGAGGATGCCATCCGCCGCCGCCTTTTGGTTCTGGGTGACGGCGGTCCGATAGGCCCGCAGCGCGATGGCGAAAAGCGGCGTGGTTTTGCTGACGGCTTGGAGCCGTTGTTCGATGAGTGCGTTGGTTCGTTCAAGGAGCGCTTCCTGGGTCGGTTCCGCGCTGCTGGCGGCGAGCACGTCTTCCTCCAGGGCGAAGAACCAAGCATCCACGATGCTACGAAAGGCACCGCCATCGACGTCATTGGTCCGAAGGCGCTCGATGAGTCGGCGATAGACCGTCTCCAACCGATGCAGTGGGGTTTCCGTCTCGGAGATTTGGACTTCAGTGACCGCAAAGCCCTTCTTCAGCGCCCGATCTTGAAGCCAGCGCGCCAGGAAGGTTTTCCCGCAGCCGTAGTCCCCTCGAATCGCCTTGAAGACGGCTCCCCCCTTGCCGACCCGGTCCAGCTCCTCATCGAGGCAGGCCGAGAATCGATCCAGTCCGACGGCCAGCGCTGCGACGCCATTCTTGGGCACGGTTCCACGACGCAGGGCGTCGAGGATTTCGAGTCGTTTCTCGGGGCTGACGGTCATGGCTATGGGAATCGAATCGGGGAACGGGCCCACGAATCTACACGAATACACACGAATATGAGCCAAGGGCGTTTGTACTCAGTCTGCCGTGACAGAATTCGTGTCGATTGGTGTTCATTCGTGGGCAACCTTTGGACTCGTTCTTTATGGGAGATCAAATTGGGATTTCAGCAGTTCCCGGTTGAGACGAACCGTGCCGGAACTGTCGTCGATGGAGAGCACTGGATACCCCTCCACATTCAGGATGCGCCGCAAACTGGAGAGGATTCCGGGCAGCCGGAATTCTGGAACTCCAGTTCGCGAAGACAGGGCGACGAGTAGCAAGGCGCCGCCCCGTTCCTCGATGGCTTCGAGCGTCTTGCGGATGATCTCGGCCGAAGGCGCCACGCGCCCGGCGAGGCTCAACTGCGATTTGAACATCTCGGACTTCAGCAACGCGCCAATCCAGTCGGCCTCCGTCGAAGTTGGCGTCGGCGTCCTCGGATCGAAGAGCGGCAGCCCGGTGACTTCATTTGCTACGGGTGGGAGAGACGGCAAGATCGGCTTCTTGGTCTCCGCGGCGGCTCCCCCCGCAAACCACCATTCCGGCAATCGCTGAGCCACGGCCACCCAGCCTGAGGGGAGGTTCTTTTCCTGCGCGAGCACGGCGAGGGGCACGATCACCTCCTGAGGGGAAATCCCACCGTGGTATCCATTCTTTCGGCTGGTGTAGATGATCCGCTCGCTCCAGGGAGCGATGAATCCACCCGAGGCAAACGGCGCGACGCGCTCGCCCTTGACCTCGAATTCGCGAGGTTCCGGCTTCCCCTGATTGCTTCGGTAACGGTCGCTTCCTTCCTGACGGACGGTCTCCGTGTTGTGCTCGATGATGTGACCGTGATCGCTGGTGAGCACCACCACCCGATCTGCAGCCGTGGCGGCGGCCAGCAATTGCTGGAGCAAAGGAACCCGTTCGATGGTCCAGCCCATGTTGAGCTGATCCCCCTTCAGGAGGTGATCGTCGATGGCATTGACCACCACACCCACCACCGGCCGCCTCTCGTGGATCGTGCGTCGGACCTCCTCGCTCAAGCCGATGCCGTCCCGCTCCGAGAGACTGCCTTTGAGGAACAGCACTGGTTGCGTGGCGGCGGTATTGTGTTCCGAAAGCGCAGGATGGTTGCGGAAGCCAACCTCTTCCCCGGCAGACGCCACCGCCTGCTCCCGACCCACCAGCAGCAACCGGCGGGACCACTCGGTAATCGTGGGGAGTCCGGCGATGGCGAAGTGGGGCTTCTCCGGATTCGCGGGAACCGCCTCAAGGAACCCCTGCTGTGAAAACGCCGACGCGAGTTCCTGATGGATGGCCAAGCTCAGCCCGTCCAGGACGAGGAAGAGGACCCGATGCTTCTTCGCCAGCGGGGCCACGACCTGGGGAATCAAGTCTTCGACGGTAAACAGGCCGTCTCCGCCTCGCAGCGTCCATTCCACCAACGCAGACCCGAACCGCTGATTCTGCTGCTCCCGCGACGCGTCCACGGGCGCCAGGATCTCGCGATAGGCCCGGGTCAATTGAGGATGGCTGTCCCCGTGGAAGAGATGGCGACGGGCCCAATCCACGAAGCCACCGTCCTGATGATACTCGGCGGCAAGCCCGGCAAAGTCGGACGGCACCGGCGCTGGTCCGCGCAATCGCCAGCGGCAAAGACGAATGGCCATCTCCGCGCGCTGGATCCGGTCCGGCTCGCGGTTGGCCAGAAGATGCTGTCGAACGTTGGTGAACGCCGACTCCGCCACCCTGAGTCGCTCGATCTTGGGTTCCTGGCTGAATGCCAGCAGGGCTTCTCCCAGCAGGCCCAAGCGTTGTTCCAGTCCCAACTGGGACGCATCGCTCAGGTAGGCGAAGGATTCGATGCGGAGTTGTCGCAGCAGCTGGTCGAAGGCTTCGAGGTCAGAGCGAAGTGCCGCCGACGCAGGCTCTTCGAGTTCGCGGACAAGCCATTTGATCCCGGTTTCGCCCAGTGCCTGTCCGTCTTTCGCGGACGGATGTTCGCCGCCGAACATCGGCTCCAGCCGGGCTCCCGCTGCAATGAGCTCTCCGGCCGGGTTTGGACGGAATACGACCTGGCACGCCAACGCCAATGCAGGAATGGACACCGCAGGGGACACCCGCATGGCACCCAAGACCAATCCGGCAGGACTGCCGGCATGGCGCTTCAGCCAATCCTGAATCGGTGCAACTGCCTCCTCGGTCAGCGCCTCAAACTTGGGTTTGGACTCGGGCTTGCGCGCCCAATTGATCAAGTCCAGCAGGTCGGGCTTTCCGGAACGAAACCCGAGGCTGTGCCGTAGGAGCATTTCCCAGGCGGTCTCGCTGTCTAGCCGCCCACCTGCCACGGGAGGATAACCTTCGTCAGGCCGCGCCTCCGCCAGGGCCTCGGCCATCCAGCGAACACCCGCGAGCCGGGGCTCGATGTCCTTCGCCTTGAACAGTTCCTTCAGGATTTCCTTGGAACTGATGTGAAAGAGTTTCCGCCGCGCCAGTCGCGCCAGCACGTCTTCGCCCAAGCGCCGGTCGGCAACGCTGGTGAGAAGCACCAGTTGTTCCGGTGGTGTCCGCGTCAGGGCCTCCCGAATCGCGAGTTCGGAGTCAGTCTGAACAATGACCTGCTCCACGCCATCGAGGTAAAAGGTCGCCGGGCCAAGCCAACGCTCCTGCACCTGCAATCCCACCGCCCGCGCCTCCGGGAAGCGCTGGCGGATGGCGCTGACTTGGGTGCGAATCTGGTTGAGCGTCAGCATGGAGATAAAGTGCCCACGAATCTCACGAATCGACACCAATACGGAGGGGGACGGGTAAAAGAGATTCCTCTCCCACGAGCGTCTTTTTTGTCCGATTCGTGTTCATTCGTGCGATTCGTGGGCCCTTCGGCCCGTTGGGCGGGTCATCAGTGCTGCGCGTCCACGTGCAACCCGAGTCGCACTCCAAAAAGTTCCATGGTTCCCGTTACAAGATCGATCCGGCAGTCAGGATCCGCGTGAATCAGCGCGTGGAGGGACGCCGTCACCACGATCATGTTGCTCCGTTCATCCACTCCCCCCTTGGACAGAGGGCGGATGTGATGGACTTCGAGGACCTCGACAATCTGCGGCTGAGGTAAACCGGGGGGCAGTTGATCACCGGTGACCTGGCTGGCGCCGTAGAGCGATTTCAGCTCCGTCACCAACCGACGGTTGCGTGCCAGCCGGTCTGTCTGGTTGGCGTAGAGATGTTCGATTTCCGCGGCATCGCTGCGATGCCAGGAAACTCCAGCAACAGGAATGGGCGGCGCGGGTGGGTTCCAGGCAGGCGCTGGCGTTGGTGACGGGGAAACCACGGGGACACTAGTTCCCGGGGTTGGGGTCGGGGTTGCGCCCGGAGTCACGGGAACCGGGGCTGGTGCCGGTGGCGTGGGCGGACGATCCGCCAGCAGGGTGGCCGCATCGTCTTCAATTCTCGCCAACGTCCCCGGCAGGGCGACGTCCTGTTCGTTTCGCGTCAGAACCTCCTGAACTCGTGAGGCGATGGCGGCACCCGCCGCCTGCCGGTAGTCGGTCAGACGGGAAGCGGAATCGATGATGTTCCACTTCGTTCGCTGCAACGCGGTGGAAACCGCTGCCGCTTGTCGGATGGAAGTGCCAAGAACCAGCGGAAGCTGCGTCCAAGGCGCGGCAGCCAAGGCCGCAATGACCTGCGTCTCGGTCGCGCTGCGGATCGCTTCAAGCAAGTCACGGCCAGCGCGGGCCGTGGCCAGCCGCTCCGAAGCGTTGGTGGCGATTCCGCGCTGTTGCAGCCGCTGTTCCAATTCCGCCACCAGCGCTTGCGCGCCCGACTGAAACTCCAGCGCCTTGGCTTTGAGGTCGGCCGTCAGCCTCGCGACGTTGGAGGCGTTGCAGATCGAACCCGGGGTGAGCCCAAAGATGGCCTGGGCACGCAGACACGCTTCCTTCCACTGGGCTGCTGTCGGCAATGGCTGGCTCCGCAGTTCCATCTCGTCCCGGAGCGTATCCAGTGAGGCCTGCACCGGACCGCCATGCAGGGTCAGCGACCGATCCGCCTGCGTGGCAAAAAAGAGGATGATCAGGTTCTGAAGTTCAGCCGGCAGGCCCATCGGCTGCGGTTCGTCGATCCAGCGCCGAAGCTTGCCCACCGTGGTGGCTCCTTCTCCGCCTTCCTTCGGCGCGAAGTGCTGTCGCCAATGGCCATCCACGACCAAATGCGTCTCGCCCATGGTCGCCAGCTTCAAGGGCTCGGCGATCAGCTTCACATCGCGGCGGTTGGCCGGGTCCACCGGGGAACGCCCATCGGCGGATTGCAGGGCCTTCTCCAGCTCCAGCCACACCCGCTTGATGCTGGCTCCGGAGATGCGTGCATCCGTGGAAAACTCCGGATGTCCCGGGAACTGTCCCTTGAGTGCTTCACTCAATGCCTCCTGAACGGCGTCCTTGAGGGTCGCCGCCGAGGGAACCGGAATGGCGATGCTCGGATGGAGACTCAGGATCTGCTCGTCCGGGTCGAGGGTATGGGCCGAGTCGAGGCAGGACTTGTCGCTGGCCAGCCCGTAGGCGGCTTCGAGGTAGCCTTTAATCTTCTGACGCAGAGCCCGGGACTGGTTCTCCAGGATGACCTTGGCCTGCGTTCGTTCCACCGCCGAGAGCCGGGCGGCATAGGTGTCGAAGCGGCTTCCGGTCAGGACGTGATCCAGCTTCACCAACAGGCCCAGCTCGCGTTGGGCGGAGTTGTTCAGGAACGACGGAATCCACGCGATGGTGCGCGATCCCTTCGGAACTTCGCGACGGAAGCCATCGATCTTCGCCAAGTCATCCCGCGGACCGTGGTTCTCGTCCTTGTCGAAGGGGAAATCGATGATGACCTTCCAGTCATCCGTCTGGTTGTTCAGGGTTTCGGTGTTGAGCTCCCGGACGTTGGCGAACAGGAACTGGCATTCCCGTTTGGTTCCCCGCCAGAGGAAGTCGTGGCTGATCCAAAGGGCGTCGGCCAGTTCGAGACCCATCATCTCGTAAACCAACTCCTTCACCTTCCGAATCCGGTTTCCTGCGTTGTCTTCGGTGGCGGCCTGATTGACGAGACTGTCTGTATCCACCCCGGCCAACTGCACGCTGACGGTCGGATTGCCTTCCTCGTCGCCGATCTTGATCTGGCCGATCTCGGACGCCCACTCGCGGCACTTCTGCAAGACCACGCGGCCTTCCTGGCCGGGAATCGGCGTCTTGATGCTACCGTGATTGAGCGCGGCCAGCTTGTTGACCGTCATCGCCCGGAAGGACTCCACTTCGGGGGCGAGCGCCGAAAGCAGCAACGTCTTCGCGAGGCGGTCATCCCGGCGGAATCCCATGACCTTGGGATCGGTCGCGCTTCCCGCGTCGGCCTGTTCCTTGCGGATGCCGTTCTTGGCTTCGATCAGCGGCAGGAGTTGCTGGAGGTAAAGTCGCCGGGCGTTCTCGAAGTGGACGCGGATGACGTCGCTGAAGGGCTCTTCGCCCTTCATGATGATGTCGAAGATGTCGCCGACCGGGATGATCTGTCCGAGTTCCAGCGTCTCCTTCTGCTCCACCAGCAGCATGAGCATGATCTTCAGCGCGGTGCGCTCGCGCTGAAGCAGCGTGGAGAGGGCCACTAGGGTCTCCATGAGGGCCGGACTGAACGGGTAAATCTTCCGGAACTGATTTCGGTCGCCCTCCTTGGTTTGCAGCACGTCCAACACGTCGCGCCGCAGCTTCTCGGTCTGGCGGAACGCCTCGTCGATCTGCTGACGAGCGGCTTCGCTCTTGGGCTTCAAGACGCGCTTCTGGGCGATGGTCGGCAGGTTGCGGTCTTCGAGCTTGATGACGTCGAAACGCTGGTCGAAGTGCTTGATCGAATCGTCGAGGGAGACGTATTGCGCCCCCAGCATGGTATCGCCCACCAATTCCCGCAGGCTCTTCTGGCGGGCGATGAAGCTGATTAGCGGGACATCCCGCTTGGCGTTCTGCGATTCGACCAGCTTCGCCAACAACTGGCCTTGTTGGGTCACGAACTCCGGTTTGCCCGCGTGGCTGGCCAGCCAGAGGATGAGTTCGTCGAGGAAGAGGATGATCGCATCGTAGCCCAGCGACTTCGCGTGGTTGCTGATGACCGACAGGCCATTGTCGAGGTCGATGTATTCCGCCGTGCCGTGGGCGTGGCTGAAGATGGTGGCAACCAGCGAACCCACGAGGCGGATGCGTTCTGGGTTCTGCGGATGGGCATTGCCGGCCCGGTCAAAGGAGACTGCATCCCAAGCGGTGCCGAGTTCGCCCCATCCGCTGTCGTCCGCACTCGCTTCGCCGTTGATCGCCTTGAAGAAGGCGGCGTCACCCATCTGCTTGCGCAGGTTTCGGGCGTTCTCGATCAGCTTCTCGGAACGATAGACGCCCGGGTGCGGCTTGTCGGGATGCAGGCGGGTCACGAAGTCGGTGTAGCCCTCCAAGATGGCCGACGTGAGGTCCGTCTTCCCGATCATGTGGAACGGCACCAGCAGGAACTTCTTCCCGTGGCCCCAGTCGTTCCAGTTGGTCTCCGCCAGCAGTGTTGGGAACTCCTCGAACCTCTGAATCGCCGGATGGTTGGCGAGCATGAGGTTCAGCACCGCCATGAAGTGCGACTTGCCCGAGCCGAAGCTGCCGTGGAGGTAGGCACCCTTGCTGGAGTGCGATTGCAGGCTGGATTTGACGAGGTCCAGAGCCTGCCGGAAGCACTTCGCCAGCTCCGGGGTGACGACGTAGTTCTCCAGCGTCTGATCCGGGTTGCCGAGGCCTTCGGTGAGGCGGAGGACGAAGTCCCCTTGCCGCACTTGATCCGGCAGGTCGATGAGGTCTTTGAGGTAGGCCATGGAATCAATGAACGGGACTTGCCCACGAATCGCACGAATCGGCACGAATGAGGGCGGAACTCAGGAAAGCTGCCTCTGCCGTGCCTGGATTCGTGTTCATTCGTGTGATTCGTGGGCCAGACTCGGCGCTTCAAGCCCGGGACAAGGCGTTGTCGCTGACGAACAGGTTGCGGGAGCGGAACCCAGCCGGGCTCTCCAGCAAGAGCACGGCCCGTAGCGACGACAAAGGCGAAGCAAACCACGGGCGATGGAGTCGGCGCTCCTCCACCAGTGTCCACGCAGGACTGGGAAGGTTCATCCGTCGGGACAACTCCTCCGCCGTTGCCGCAAGGTAGGCGTCCCTGACAGCGCCCGTCACAGGGTCCAGTGGGGCCAGCAACGAGGGGGCCGCCGCCAGCGCCGCGGCGCTGGGCGATGCGTAGAACCCATCGAGAAAATTCGCGAGACACCGGTCAAAGGAATCACCCGCCGCCGCCATGGCCGCCACCTCCGCCAAACTCTCCGGTCTCATATCGTCCCTTCCTCAAAAAGGCCTTCCACCAGGTACTGAGCCCGCATCGGAATGCGGTTCTCGGGGTAATACTGCCCAACCAGGTCCAAGACGGCACGCGCGTTCTTCAGCCCCAGGTGTCGGATGAGGAACACGATATCGGGGATGTCTGATCCCTCCCCGCCGGTGCTGCCGACCCGTGCCGCCATGCACTTCATCGCCAGAAGGTACTCGGGAACCGGCATGGTCAGGCGCAGGTGCGGAAACTGGGGAAGATTGCCAACGGTCGTCTCGTGCCGCGCGGAAACGAATCGTTTCACTCCGTCGTTCAACCAGTCCGGAGGCAGTTGCCTCGCCTCACCGATCCGACGCACCAGCTCACGGGTGAGCGTCGTCGGATGGAAGATGGCGTCCACATCCTTGGTCGAAAGCCGGGCGTTGAACGCCAGCACCATCACGGTGCCACCAAAAAGGCAGATCTCGCCGATGACGCCCTGCTTGCCGAGTTCGTCGGACAACGCGGACAACGCGCCAACAATCGCCTCACGCGTAAGGGCGGAACCGGAGGAGGACGATGTGCTCATGGGGTCAGGGACATTCATCCGCAGATGAACGCAGATTTCCTCAGATTAGGAGGCATCGGACTGAGACTTGAGATTTACGCTCCTGAATCTGTGTTGATCTGCGTGAGCCTGAGGATGATCCGTTTTCGGAATGCCACGGAAGGCCAGTTGCCGTTCGCGCAGGACGTCCAGCAGACGCAGCTTCTCCTCGATCGGAAGCGCCGCGAGTTCCCTGCGGAACTCCCGCTTGCTCTGGAGAATCCTCTGGATGTCGTGCGTCATGATGCGGCTTGGGGACAAGAAATCGAAGCAATGCCCTTTAGGGATTTGGCCAAAGCTCCTCGCGATCGAGCCGGCACGAAATGACATCCTTGTGGACGCCATAGCCCTCTCCGAGTTGGCTGCACAGGGCCTCCCGGAGATGGCTGTTGGTCCACCAAGCTGGGAATGACTTGCATACTCCCTGCACGAAGGCGTCGAAGTCAGTCCTCAGATGTTCGGGAGGTATCAGCAGACGCCCTGCGAACTCGTTCGCTTCCCATTCAAGCCCGTATCGCGACGCCTCATACCGGCGCATCCAGGCCCGGTAATCCTCCAGCGTTTTGAAGCGAAGGTCTCCGGCCTTTTCCCGGTGCAGCAGGATGTGACCGAGTTCATGAGCCAGCGAGAAGCGCAGCCGATTGAAGAGCCAGGGTGGCTGGCCCTCCAGGAACCGGTAGGACCGCTTGTCCACGTAAATGCCGGAAAAATCGGGCAGGACTGCGGCATCAACCGAGTATTTCTCGAACAAGCGGTCGAAGGGGATTACGTCGAGCCGGAGGCGAACCTCGATGACCGTCAGCACGTCCACCGGCACCTTGCCAAGGTCGCCTAGATGCTTCTGCCGGAACTGTTCGACCGACTCCCAGATCTCCGTTTTGCCGTTCATTCCTTGTCTGGGCTGTTGATCGCCTTCAAGTCCTGCATGAATTCGTTGAGGCGGGCGCCGCTCAGCTCACGCCCACGAACCGCCCTGAAAAATGCTGGCAGCGCACCCATGACGGCCTCGTCGCTGGCCATGTCGGCGGGGATCTCTTTCCGGGCCAATGCCGCAAGGTCGAGGAACTCCAACTTCTTGTCGCCGCAAAGCCCAAAGAACGCTGCCCACCGCTCAAGCACAGCGGGGTCCTTCGGGGGGGGCGTCACGCCTCGCTCGATTCTGCTCCAGTTGCTGGGATCAACGTCGAGGTCGGCGCTGCACTGCCGCAGCGTCAGCTCCTTCCCGATCCGCAACTCCTTGATGAGTGTTCCAAAGTTCATAAATAGCTCGTGTCGTTTTGTTTACACATGGCTCATCGGGACCAACTGAACCCTCCATGCCAGTGTGGTCGGAAAATTACCACACGCCCTCAATTCACTCAAGGGCTCTTCATCGGCTCACATGGGTGTGGCCCACGAATCGCAGGAATTGCCACGAAAAGTAGGGGCCGTAGGCAAGCTTTCCTCAGTTGGCTTGGATTCGTGTTCATTCGTGTGATTTGTGGGCAGTTCAGGGCGTCATCGCGAGCTGCTTCAGGTCCGACAGGGACTTCCCGAAGCGTTTGGCTTCTTCGCGGACGTATTCTTCGTAGTAGTCGCCCATCTTCAGGCCGAATTCGGGGTCGAGCTGGTTTTGCCACTGCCTGAGCCAGGGCAGCAGTTCGTTCAAGCCGGCCAAGACCAGCAGGAGCTTCGGCTGACCGGCGCCGGTCTGTTGCAGCTCGCCGTAGTGGGCGGCCAACGCCTTCGCCTGTTGCAGGTGGTCGAGGCCGGCCCAGGCAACGGTCAGACACGGGTCGCCGTCCCGGCTGCATCCGGGATAGCTGATGAATCGTTCCTTGGGCACATCCAGCTTGCCTCGCAGGGACCAGAAGACGGAGGAGCGGAAGTCGGCGCTGGCGTATTTGGGCGGGACCGGAATGTCACCGATCCGTTAGGCTTTGCGCACCATGGCATCGGCTTCGAGGCGTTTGCGGTCGGCGTCGGATAGGTTGGGGGTGGGCTCGCCTCGAAAAAGTGGACAGTAAAAAGGATGGTTTTTGGCGTTAAAAAGTGGCCTCGAAGTCGGCAGGGGAGAGGTAGCCGATGGAGCTGTGGAGACGGCGGGTGTT
>CAIYFP010000386.1 GCA_903925515.1 uncultured Verrucomicrobiota bacterium | reverse complement strand
GAGGGCACCCGGCCCGCAACCCGGACCGGCCCAGTCCAACTTCAAACGCGGGTAAGATCTTGGGTGGATCTCACAGGGCCGCCCTGCCTTGTCGGGACAGCCATTTCCTTGCCTTGCAGCCCTCCTTGAATGCCGTTTTGGGATCAGACACCACACGAGCCAGGTTGGTGCAGTTGGAGCGATCGTGCTTGCGGCATTCTCCTCCAAAGGGGCCTTGATGACGCATTCCACGATTCGCGGCACCCCCGCGAATCCGCACGAACTCGGTGCGCTGTTGACGTCCGGACCGTCAGCAATTCCACCGCCGACCCATCGGATTTCCTGTCGATGGTTCAGCGGTCTGGGCAGGAAGGACGCCACGCATGGCTTCCTCGCGGCGTCGGTTGCTCCAGCGTGGCCACCGGGGGATCACAAGGCCGACAACAGCGCGGCGACGTCCAGCCCGCGAAGCTGGACAAGGCGACGGATGGTTTCCTCGATCAGGTTGTTGGGGCAGGACGCACCTGCCGTGATGCCCACCGTTACCGGCCGGTCCAAGGGCAGCCAGTCCGGGGTCTCCACCTCACGGGAGATGTGTTGGTTCCAGTGCCGGATCTTGCGTGCCGAGGCCATCTTGGCGGCGTTCTTGACGAAGTAGGTTGGCAAGACCTTCTCGCCCATCTCGGCGAGGTGCGACGTGTTCGACGAGTTGTAACCCCCGACGACAATGAGCAGGTCCATCGGCGCTCGCAGCAGTTTCCCCAGCGCATCCTGACGGTCCTGCGTGGCACCACAGATCGTGTCGAACACCCGGAAATGCTCCCCCAACAACGCCGGGCCGTATCGACGTTCCATCGCGGCCCGGATGCGCCTCTGCACCTCCTCGGTCTCCCCTCGCAGCATCGTCGTCTGGTTCGCCACCCCCACGGCGACAAGGTGGACGTCCGGGTCGAATCCCGGCGAGTGGGCGCCCTTGAACCTCTCAAGGAACGTCGCCCGGTCCCCGCCCTGCTCGATGTAGCGGCAGACCATGTCCGTCTCCTCAAGGTTGAACACGACGAGGTAGTGGCCCGTGCCGTAGGCCGTGGCCTGCGACGTCGTCGCCTTCGTCTCCTCGTGCTTGGCCTTGCCATGGATGATGCTCGTCACCCCGTCCTTGCTGTATCCCCGAACCCGCTTCCACACGCTCATCACGTCGCCGCACGTCGTGTCCACCGTCACGCAGCCCCGCTCTTCGATACGCCGTCGCGTCCCCACCTCCGTCCCGAACGCAGGGATGATCACCACGTCGTCCGAACCCAGGTTCAACGCCTCCAGCTCCGCGTCGTCCGGCTTTGGCGAGACCGATACAATCCCGAGGTTCCGGATTTGGTCGTTCACCTCCGGGTTGTGGATGATCTCGCCCAGCAGGAAGATGCGCTTGGGCTCCGGGAAGACCTTCCGCGCCGCATACGCGAGGTCGATGGCCCGCTCCACCCCGTAGCAAAACCCAAACTCCTTTGCGAGGTGGATGGTCATGCCGCCGAAGCAGATGGTGCCGCCCCGTGCCCGAATCCTCTCCACCAACTCGCTCCGGTAATGCGCCACCACCTGCGCGCCCACCGCCTCCATGACGTCAGGCCGACGCAGGTTGATCCGCCTCGCCCCGTCCGAAGTCGCACTCGTGCTTTCCGCTCCCATGAGCGTCGATGCTACCGACGCTCCTTGCGGAGTCGAGCCGCCATCGGGCCATGCCGCAGCCCATCCGCTTGGGAACGCGAGCTTCCCTCCCCCCTTGCGCGAGGATTTGGGCCGCACGAACCGGACGTCGGACGCCGCGGGGGTGAGGTCGCGCCCGAGATCCGCGAGGGTCATCCGTCGAAGGCTTCCTTGCCCGCGAACACCGTCCGAAGGCCCCTCGTGATCCCGATGATCATCCCCCACGCGCGGCTGCCATGGGATGCCTGACACCCCGGGGCGCGCGCAATCCATGGTTGAAACATGGCGGGGGCGGGGTGTGTCGTTGCTCCGTGGACCATGACGCGCCCGCATTGGAACTCCGCGAGGTGACAAAGCGCTACGGCGACTTCTCGGCGGTCGATGGGTTGTCCCTGACGGTCCCGCGAGGTTGCGTCTATGGCTTCCTTGGCCCCAACGGCGCGGGCAAGACCACGACCCTGCGCATGGTCCTCGACATCCTGCGGCCCACCTCCGGCACCATCCGGGTTCTCGGCACCGACTCCGCCCTGAAGGTTCGGGACCGCGTGGGCTACCTGCCCGAGGAGAAGGGGCTGTACAAGAAGATGAAGGCATGGTCGGTAATCGCGTACTTCGCGAGCCTCAAGGGGTTGCCACGGGCGGACGCCCGGCGCCGGGCCCTCGAGTTGCTCGCCCGTTACGGACTCAAGGACTTCGCCGAGGCCCGGACCGAGGCCCTCTCGAAGGGCATGGGGCAGAAGGTGCAGGTCCTCGCCAGCATCGCGCATGACCCGGAGCTCGTGGTCCTCGACGAGCCCTTTTCCGGGCTCGACCCCGTCAACCAAGGCGTCATGGAGGACATCGTCACCGACCTCCGCGCCCGAGGCCGGACCGTGCTGTTCAGCACGCATGTTATGCAGCATGCGGAACGTTTGTGCGACCGCCTCGTCATCATCGCGCGCGGCAAGGCCCTCTTCGACGGGACCGTCCCCGAGGCGCGGCGCATCCTCCCTCGCGTCGTGCGGCTCGAGTCCGACGACGACCCCTCGGTCCTCATGGACGTGCCAGGGGTGGCGTCGGTCCATGGGGTGGGGCCGGGGCGATGGCAGGTGCGGCTGGCCGAGCGGGCGGACCCCCAGGGCGTGTTGCGTGCCTGCTTTGAACGCTCGATCAGGCTACGTTCCTTCGACGCGGCGGAGCCGAGCCTTCACGACGTGTTTGTGACCTTGGTGGGCGAAGGAGCAAGGGAGGCAAGGTTCCGATGAACTACATCTGGCGGGTTGGCTGGCGCGAGTTTGCGGAGAACGCCCGGACCAAGGGCTTCTGGATCGGGATCCTCTTGTTCCCTGTCCTAATCGTGGTCGGTGCCACCGTCCCCGCACTTCTTGCCAGCAAGGGAGTCTCGACGCGTCATTTCGTGCTCATGGACCAAGACGGCTCGTTCGGGGGACGCATCCGGGACGAGCTGGCGTCGCGACAGCAAGGCGACCTTGAGGAGGCCCTCGCCACGTTCGCGCGCTCGGCGGAGGGCAAGGCTTCGCTGGGCGCATTCATGACCAACGGCAAGTCCGGCCCGGCCCCGGACCTCGGGCGCTGGCGGCGGGCGAATGAAACCAACGCGCCCGGCATCGCGGGGTTCCGTCCGCCGCGCCCCGCATGGCTCGAGGTCCCGCTGCCACCGGGCGTGGACGCGGCGGCGGACGTGGCCGACATGGAGGTCGCGCTCCGTCCATGGCTCCGGGGCGAACGCACCCTGCCCCCGTCGGCGGCCTCCCCCCGGCCGAAGCTGTTCGCGGCCGTGGTCATCCCGAGGGGCCTTGGCGCGACGAACGAGGGAGCCGCGACGATTCGATACTGGAGCGACAACCTCGCGGACACCGGCCTGCGGGACGCCCTGCAACGGATCGTCACGGAGGAGCTGCGCGGCCGGGAATATCGGGCGTTGGGAGTGGACCCGGCGGTGATAGCCCGGGTGGAGTCGCGCCGGGCACCCGTGACAAGCCTCAACCCGCGCAAGGCCGAGGGCGACGAGCGGGTGGGAACCCGGGACAAGCTCCGGCAATGGGCGCCGAGCTTCTTTGTCTATCTCCTGTGGGTCTCGATCTTCACGGTGTCGCAGATGCTCCTCAACTCGGTGATCGAGGAGAAGTCCAACCGCATCATCGAGGTCTTGCTGTCGAGCGTGACGCCGCATGAGCTGATGCTGGGCAAGTTGCTGGGCGTCATGATGACCGGCGGAGTGATGATGCTGGCATGGGTAGGATCCCTGTTCGGCGTCGGGGCGCTCGTAGCGATGCTGGCATCTGGCGGCATGCCGGCGGCGGGCGCGGGCGCAAGCGCAGCGAGCGTCGCCGCCGACGTGACCGGCCTGCTGAAGTCGGGCGGGTTGCTGCCGGCGTTCGGGGCCTACTTCGTCCTTGGGTACATCGCATACGCCAGCGTCTTCCTCACGATCGGCTCGCTATGCAACACCCTGAAGGACGCGCAGAACCTCATGGGGCCGGTCATGGTCGTGCTCATGGTACCCTTGTTCCTCATGCCGTTCATCCCGCGCGATCCCAACGGCCCCATCGCCACCGTCGCGTCATGGATCCCCATTTACACGCCCTTCGTGATGATGAACCGCATCGCGGCTTCGCCGCCGTGGCTCGACGTGATCGGCACCGGCGTCCTGTTGGTGGTCTTCGACGTCTTCCTCCTCTGGGCAGGTGGCCGCATCTTCCGCCTCGCGATCCTTCGCACCGGCCAACCGCCGCGAATCCACGAGTTGTTGCGTTGGGTGCAGGGCCGGTGATCGCGAAGCCCGCCGGAGGTCATCCATCACCCCGCCGTTCGGGCAACGGCATGGCGCACGACGAAGCCGGGGGCTCCCCACGCGGGCCCCACCGATCCATGCCGACGCGCGTGGACGGCGCCCGTGGCCAGTTCATGCGACAGGACGCACGAAGGGGTTGGGTGTATCCAGTCCCTGCGGGGGGCGTGAACGTTGCGCAGTCATCCGCGCCATCGGCCTCGCGCGCGGCCTACATGGCTCATGCGGATAACCCATGGACGTTCATGCGCGGGCCGCGCCTCCCTGAACTCCGGGGGGGCGTGGCCCCAACCCGCACGCGACACGCTCCCCGCCACCTCGGCGACTTGCCACGTCTCAAGGCAGCCGCTGCTGGAGTCGCGCAACGGCCCGGAGCACGGCAGGATGCCGGGGATTGATCTGCAACGCGCGCTGCAAGGGTTCGCGTGCGTCCAGCAACCGGTCCTGCTGCATGTAGGCGTTGCCGAGGTTCAACCATGCCTCCGCATAGTCCGTACGGAGCTGCGTCGCCTTCATGAAGTGCGGGATGGCCTCGTCCACGCGGCCCGTCATCGCGAGCGTTGTCCCAAGGTTGTTGTGGGCCGAAGGATTGTCGGGCGCATGCTGGATGGCCTCCTCGAAGTGGCGGATGGCATCGGAGGGATGCCCCGCCTTTCGGAGGAGGTTTCCGAGGTTGTTGTGGGCCTCCGCGTATTCCGGGACGATGCGCACGCATTCTTGATAGTGCACCAACGCCTCGTTGGTCTTGCCCAGCTCGCTCGCCACGTAGCCCGCGTTGAACTGCACGTCCTCGTCCTCGGGCTTGATCCGAAGCAATGCGTTGGCCACGAGCCATGCTTCCGGCCAACGACGCGCCCGCATGAGGGCCTCGAGTTGATCGTTGGTGGGCTCGTTGGTGCCGCCATGCGACACCGGGGACGCGGCCGCCGAGTTCGACGAAACCGGGGTCGGGCTCCCGGGATCCATGGCGCCGTCACCGCCTTGATTTCCGGCCTTCTCCCCGCCGCATCCCAGGAGCCCGGCCGTCATGGCCCCGGCCCACACCGTCGCACGCCAACGCATGCACGTTGCGTACCCCAACACCCTCGCCATGGCGAGAGGCCAGTTCCATCCCCGATCCCCGCATGAGCTGTTCCGGATTGCCCGGTTCTCGCCTCACGCTGCGCCGACGGAACATTGAAAAGGCAGGTGCTCATGCCGCCATGCCTCGAAGAATGCAGTCTCAGGCGGAACGATTCAGTTGGGAGGGAAGTGATTGCGAAGCAGATGCTTGCGCAAGCCGAGGAGTGAGCGAGGCGCGGGCCGGTACGAGGCCCGTAACGAGCGAACGACGAAGGAGTTGCGCAAGCAGATCGAGCAAGCACGACCGACCCAACTGAATCGTCCCG
>CAIYFP010000385.1 GCA_903925515.1 uncultured Verrucomicrobiota bacterium | reverse complement strand
TTCGAGGAGGAAGGATTGCAGGTGGTCGAGCAGCTGCGTCCCGTAAGCCACGCGGTCTTCACCGTTTTGCTCGAAGTCCTTGATGAAGGCTCCGATGAGCCAATTCCGAAGGATGAGCTGGCGGTTTACCGCGCCAGCCGCCCCGGCCTGGGCGTGCTGGTGGGCGTTGGCAATCGAGGCGATGAGCGCGTCGTAGTTCACAGGCGAGAGGCGCGGGCGTCGGCGGCGCGCAGGATCGTTTCGAGGAAGGCGAGGCGGAAGGGGCCGAGGCGGTCGCGCAGGGCGATGGCGCGGGCAAGCCATGAGGGACCATGCCGCCCCTCACCCATTTGCATGAAACTGAGGTCGAGCGTGATGCTGGGCACGGTGACTTTGCCGATTGAAACGGCGGGCAGCGTGTCGCCATCCCACACACCACGGGCAAAAAGACGATCGTTACCGTCGGGCGCGGGCTCATTCGGCAGCGACCGGATGGACAAGCGCACCTTGCCGTGGTGGGCGGCGATCAGGTAGGCGACAAGGTCGCGGTTGGCAGCATCGGGCGGGCCTTGCAACAACCACGCGAGAGCCGAGGCGAGTTCATGGCGAAACCCGCGTCTTCGGCACCTGCCCTGTTGATGGTCGGACTTCGCCCACAGCGTTCCCTCACGCGATGCATCCCCATTGCGGAGCATGGCCTGAAACTCGTCATGGGCCTTGCCGAGGTCGTGCCAGAGGGCGGCGGCGTGCAGTGCCATGGTCATCTCCGGTGCCAAAATGGCCGCCAGATCGTCTGTGACGGCTACCACCTGAAGCGTGTGTTCCGACAGCGTCTGCCAGGACTGGACGAACGTGTCAGGGTCGCCGTCATGGCCTTCCTTGCCATGCTGGGCAGGTCGAAGGGTAGTGAGGAACTGCGCTTTCGGTTCACCCGTCCAGCCAAGGTCGTCTTGGTAACCGCCGCTGGTTGCCGCGATCAGATAAACCGCACCGGGGCGAGCCTTGGTGGCCAACTGCCATTTTTCGTCCAGCGGGTTCCATTGCCATGCACGGGTCTTGTCCTTTCCAAGGAACTTTGCGGCCTCACCGATGGAGACACGGCACAGTTCCTCGCGCTCGGGCGGGGGCTCGCCTTCGCTGGGCGCGCCATCTTCGATGTCACGCCAGAAGAACTGAACGTCGCTATCCTCCCCGTCGCGAATGTAGCGCGAGATGTCGAGATCCTGGCCGCAGATGTCCGGCGTGGTATCGAACAGGTCCACCAAGTCTCGACGGCGGATCACCGGTCGCACCACCGGCGTTTCCTTGACCTCGATGCCGCTGAGAGCCTGCGGACTAGCTTGTCCTAGGTTCTCAATCTCGTTGCGAGCCATCTCCAATTCGGTCGCATCGTAGGGAAGCAGGAGTGGATCGTTGCTGTCCTTGGGCTGGATATCGACCCAGACCACTTTGCCATCCGAATGCTCGGCACGCCGGTTGCAGCGGCCCATGCGTTGTACGAGCGAAGACCACGGGGCCAGCTCGGTGACCAGGACGCGTGAAGACACGTCCACGCCCGCCTCCACCGCCTGGGTGGCAATGATGATTCGATCACCTTCTTCCAGCAGCAAGGCCTCATGCCGTTTGCGATCCTTCCGGCGAAAGCGGGAATGGATCAGGCCTACGCGCGAAGGATCGTAAAGGGACTGCTTGGACTTCTTGTCCGGCATCGTGAGCGCCTCATAAATATCCTGAGCCCGTCCGACTCGATTTACGACAACGAGCGTCAACGTCCCACGCTGGTGTTTTTCAACGGCAACGGCAGCCAGCCTTTTCGCATATTCGTCCTTGGATGTGGGCGAGAGCGTGACATGGCAACGTTCAACCGCCTTCCGCGCTTCAAACAGAGCCTTGGGCCTGCTGCCAGGGGTTTCCTTCTCTTCTTGGCTAAGTTCCACTCGCCCCCATCCGTTGGCGGGTGCCGGGTGATCCACGGTTGCTAGGCGAGCGTCCTCTAGGGTTGCGCTCATCCACCACGTGGGACACACAGCTGCCGTCGGCTTCTTCAAGTCATGTCGAAAGCCGTCCAACTGCGCGCTGGTTTCCACGCTCACACCCATCAACTGGGTCTCGTCCATGACCCAGAGGCAATCGTTGTTGAGGAGTCCGAAGTGCATGGGCCAGCGGTAGCGGCTCATGCCATAGCCGCGATTGAGGGCGCGGCTCAGGAGCATGTCTTGGGTTCCGATGAGGATGGCGTTTTCCTCGGGGTAGATGTCCCACTCCCCTGCGTCCTCGCCGCCCATGAGGACATGGACGCCCACCTTGCCTGGGCGGTCGGCGTGTTGGCCGTTCCAGAGCAGGTCGCCGAGCCACTTGCGGACGTCGCCCTCGGTTTGCTCGACGAGGGTGCGCATGGGGAGGCAATAGACGAGGCGGCGGGGCCAGCGGGATCGGGCGGATGTGTCGGGTTGGCAGACGCGATTCCAAAGCCATGCGAGG
>CAIYFP010000384.1 GCA_903925515.1 uncultured Verrucomicrobiota bacterium | reverse complement strand
CGCCGTCCTTGAAAAGGAATGCCGACCGGCTGGCCATGCCCACGAGGTTCTTCACCCCGAACGCCTCCGTCACCTTCTTCTCGTGGTCCGCAAGCAACCGGAACGGGAAGCTGTATTCGTCACGGAACTTCTTCTGCGCGGCCTCGTCGTCCGTGCTGACACCCAAGACCTGAACCCCCGCCTTCTGGAGGTCCGACCACCCGTCGCGGAGCGAGCATCCCTGCTTGGTGCAGCCCGGCGTGCTGGCCTTCGGATAAAAATAAACCAACAACAACCCCTTCGACCCGGCCTCCGAAAGGGACACCGGCTTGCCTTCATGGTCGTTGACCGTGACCGACGGGATCCGGGCGCCCACGGCCAGCTTGTCCGAGGCAAGACCCAGCATCGACGACAACGAGAAGATCATGGCGACAAGGAACGATTTCATTGCCCGACCGTGCCCGAGGTCCGCCCGCCCGCAACGAACGATTTCACGACGGGGTCGCGTCCTCAACGCGGCTCCTGCCGCATGTGCACCGTCTGGGTGGGGAACGCAAACTCAAGGCCCTCGGCATCAAACCGCTTCTTCACCTCCAGTTGGAGCTGCTCCACCGCAAGCCCATACGACGGCCAGTCGGTTCCCTTCCACAACCACACGACGTTGATGTTCAACGCCGAGTCCGCGAACCGGTTGAAGTGAACCAGCACCTCTTGGGTCTGCGGATGCCCGCCGTAGATCTCCCGCAGCAACTCGCTGGCACGCCGAAGCCGGTCGGAAGAAAGGTCGTAAACCAGCCCGTAGTCGAATACGCCACGGATAAACCGACGAGCCGAAACGTTCGTCACCGTGTTCGACCCCACCGTCTTGTTCGGGATCGTCACAAGGAAGCCGTCCGCCGTCCTCACCCGCGTCGCCCGCAATCCCATCTCCTCCACCACGCCGTCCACGTCGCTGCCCACCTTGATCCGGTCCCCAACCTTGAACGGCCGGTCCATGAACACGGCCACCGCGCCAAACAAGTTCGACACCGTGTCCTGCGCCGCCAACCCCAGCGCAAGGCCAAGAACCGAGACCGACCCGAGGATCGCCGTGATGTTGACGCCAAGGTTCTGGAGCAGCGTCAGCAACGCGATGACGGCAAGCAGGATTTTCGCTCCCTTGCCCATCAACACGACGAAATGCTTCTGGAATGCGCGGTCCCCGTCGTCGGGCAGCCGCGCCGACCACACGTGCGCCACGCCATCCACCGCCTTCAACGATACATACACAAGCGACAACGCCACCCCGATGAAGCCGAGCCGCGAGACATACACCTGCGTCTCCCTCGGCCAGTCGAACAACTGAAGCCCCACGTTGATGAGCACCACGAAGACCACAGCCTTGACCGGCCCGTCCGCCAACCCCACCAACACGTCGTCCCATCGGTTCTCCGTGCGTGCCGCCCATGCCCGCAGCCATGTCTTCACAAGGATGTCCAAGGCCTTGGCAACCCCAAACGCAAGCAGCACGTACAGCAAGGTCGCCACATATTCCCACAATGGCACGTCCAGCAACGCGGGCTGCAAGGCCTTCACCCGATTCAGCCCAAACGACAACTCCGTCCGGTGGGTCCTGACAAAGTCCCGCGCCAACAGCTCCCCGGCAAATGCGGCGTTGGTCGCGACTGCCAACCCATTGGTGCCGCCCCCTCCACCCGCAACGGTTCCCTGCCCCATCACCGACCACCCCATCGCCACGCTAATCCCCGCCACACAAAGCAGAAGCCACGCGTGCCGCATCACCCTTCCCAGCCTCATCCATTTCATGCTCGCCCCAAACTGTCGCCCCTTGCCTCGACCTACCCCGTTCCGGGACATCACCCCGCGCTGCCAGCAACCCGCTCCTTCACCCGCTCCAACACCCCGTCCTCCATCTCCACCAGATGCCCCGCCACGGGAAACCTTCCTTCCCGCACGTCGGCCGCGTATTCGGAAAACGCCGCGACCCGCTCGCGCTGCAACCGCCGATGCTCCGCAAGGAAGTTTCGGTAAGCCTTGGCGTGCCGCGGCAACCTCTCGTCATGGTCGCCCAGGATGTCGTCGGAGAACAGGAACTGCGTGTCGCACCCGGGCCCGGACCCAAGGGACATCAGGATCATCGTCGTCCGAGAGCACAGGAACGCCGCCAAGCGATGCGGCACGCACTCCAGCTCGGCCGCATAGGCGCCCGCCGACTCCAGCTCCTTCATCCGCCGATGCAACTCGACCGCCTCATCCTCCGTCTTCCCGATGGCCCGGTACCCCGTCCATGTCACATGGCGGGGAACCATCCCGAGATGCCCCACCACCGGCAAACCCTCGCGCGCCATTGCCTCAATGAACCTCGGGCTCGACGAGCAGTACACCGAGCTCGCACCGGCTTCCATCGCCCGGAACCCAACGCGGATCGCCTCATCGGCCGACGCCATCCCATGCGGCGTGGCGCACGACAGGAATGCCGACGGCGCCGCCTCCACGAGCCGCGGCAACCGCGCCTGCGACTCCGGCGTGTCAAACGAACAACTCATGATGTCCACGCCGGCGGCCTCCGCAGCAGCGGCCTCCTCCGGCGACTTCACATGGACATGCACCAAGGTTCGCTCTCCCTTGAGCCGTCG
>CAIYFP010000383.1 GCA_903925515.1 uncultured Verrucomicrobiota bacterium | reverse complement strand
CTGCACCCAATGCTGGGCCCATCCGTAGTGGATGATGTTCCCGCAATCGAGGTGCCATCCGACGTTGGGGGACTGGAGTTCATCCACGTAGCGGGCGGCCTCAAGGGGGCTCAGGAGGAAGTGGTTCCAGACGTTTTCGATGGCGATGCGGACGCCGAGTTCCTCGGCAAGGGGCACGACCTTCTTGATCTCCTCCTGCGAGCGGCGGTAGGCCTCGGCGTAGGGGACGGAGGCGTTGACGACGGCAGGGACGAGCAGGACGGCGGGGGCGCCGTAGCGCCTGGCGTCGCGGAGGGAGATCCGGAGGCCTTCGAGACCGGCCTCGCGGACCGCCGGGTTGGGGTCGGAGAGGGGCTTGGCCCAGTGGGTGTGGCAACAGACCGAGCCGGCCTTGAGGCCGGTGGCTTCCAAGCCCTTGACGACCTCGTCCTGGTTCATGCCGCCCATGGGCTCGACGCCCTCGAAGCCGGCGTCCTTGATGGCCCTCATCTTTTCGAGGACGGAACCTGGGACCCCGACGGTGCCCCACATGATGCCCTTCCGGATGCGACGCTTGGGGGCCGCGGCATGGAGGAGGGGGGCACCGGCCGCAAGGGCGAGGGAGGCCGCGCCGGACCGAATGAAGCCACGTCGGTTCATGGTTGGAGGCTGGCGGGAAAGGGAGGCGGGAACAGGTTGTCGCGCCCGGCGCATGGCCGCCGGACGCCATCGGGTCCTGGGCAGGCTAGACCGTCTTGGTCTTGCCCGGTTGCGCGAGCGGCTCGATGGCGAGGGCCATGTCCCAGTCGAGGGAGTCCGGCACGAGCTTCTTGCCCGAGTTGAGGGCTTGGTCCCATGTGACTTCGAGCCCGGTGTAGCCGGCCATGCGGCCCATGATGCCCGCGAGGGTCGAGCGCGCCATGCGGTCGCCGTCGTTGTGGACGCGTCCCTCGCGGATGGCCTTGTAGAGGACTTGGTGCTCGACCACGTACATGTCGGGCTTGTCGCCCTTGTAGCGCCACTTGATCTCGCTTCCGGACTTGATGTACGGGCTGTTCCAGCCAGACCAGCCCTTGCCGGTCGAGCCCATGACGTAGTCGCTGTTGTCGGAGTAGCACCCGGCGATCTGGCGCTGGGCGACGATGCCCCGGGCGCCGTTGGCCCACTCATACACGACGGTGACATGGTCGAAGATGTTGCCCTCGCCGTTGGGGTGGACGCGGCCGCCGTTGGCGACGCACTTGACGGGGGCCTCGTCGCGAAAGGTCCAGAGGACCTTGTCCACGGTATGGATGCATTGCTCGACCAAGCCGTCGCCCGAGAGCCATGTGAAGTTCATCCAGTTGCGGAGTTGCCATTCGAGGTCCTTCATGCCGGGCGGCCGGGAGTTGGCGGGGGGCATGGGCTTGACCGGGCCGGTGAGGTAGGTGCCGTACACGGCGCCAACCTCGCCGAGGGCGCCGTCGTGGACCTGCTGGTAGAAGCCTTGGCGCGGGAGGTCGTAGCGCCAGCAATAGCCGGCAACGATGCATAGCTTCTTCTCCTTGGACATGCGGACGGACTCCATGACGTGCCGCACGCCGGGGGCGTCGGTCGCCATGGGCTTCTCGCAGAAGATGTGCTTGCCCTTCTCGACCGCGTAGCGGAGGTGCTCCGGGCGGAAGCCGGGCGGCGAGGCGAGGAGGACGATGTCCACGCCGGAGTCGATGACCTTCTTGAAGGCGTCGAGGCCGACGAACTGGCGGTCCTCGGTGGCCTGGATGCGTCCGCCGAACTGCTCCTTGAGGCCCTTGATGGAGCCCTTCACCGGCTCCGCGAACGCGTCGCCCACGGCCCAGAGGATGAGGTTGGAGTCGGCCGTGAGCGCGTTGCCGGCCGCGCCCGAGCCGCGCCCGCCGCAGCCCACAAGGCCGATCTTCAGGGTGTCGGCATTCTGCGCGAAGGCGGTCTCGCGGACGAGGATGGCGGGGGCTGCGAACGCGACGGCGGCGGCGGCGGAGCCGGAGCGCAGGAAGTCGCGACGAGTGGTGGAATCTTGTGACGTGCTCATGACGGGGTGAATGACTGGCCAAAGGCTCCCCAATTCAAATTGACTCCGTCAAGGAACGGCTCGCGCGATTTTGGCGGGGATGTCGTTGCCGACGCCCGCGGCGGGGCGCAGGCGGCGGGCTGCATGCCAGCCTGCGATGGTGGCGGATGGGCGCCGACTCCGGCATCGGGGCCAAGAGGCGTGCGTCCTTGGAGCTTCGGCGTCTCTTCCTGACCCGCACTCCTTGAGGTTGCTTCCGGGGCCCTGCCGTCTGCAGGTTTGACAACGTCCATCTGTTTGGGTGGTATCCAACAGTCATTCGAGGGCGCAGATGACGGCGACGCTTCACCTTCAGTTGGATTCACGGTCGGGAGTTCCCGCGTACCGACAGCTCATGGACCAAGTCCATCATTACATCGCCTCGGGCACCCTGCGTCCCGGCGACCAACTGCCCTCCATCCGCGAGCTGGCGTCGGCCATCGCCGTCAATCCCACGACCATCGTCCGCGTGTACAACGAGCTGGAACGCGAGGGCACGCTCGAGATGCGGCACGGCAAGGGCGCGTTCGTCGCCCCACGGCCCGAATGGCACCCGGACCATGAGGCCCGGCGCATCGAGGCCCTGCGTCGCGCCGCGCGCCAGCTCGCCGTCGAGGCCGTCCAGCTTCGCGTGGATGCGGGGCGCGTGGCGTTGCTGGTCGCGGAGGAGATCCAGCAACTCCAGCCTGTCCGTCCTGCCCATGAGGAGGAGCCGTTGCGGTTCCGCGTCGTGTCCGGGGGCGCCGCCTGACGTCATGGAAGCAGTCCTTCAGGCACGGGGTTTGGGGAAGACGTTTGGCGGCGTGGCAGCCGTGACGGGCCTGGACCTTGAGGTGCGCCGGGGATGGGTGACGGCCTTGATCGGGCGCAATGGGGCGGGAAAGACCACCACCATGCGCCTGTTCCTCGGGCTGATCCGGCCGGACGTCGGGACGGCAAGGATCCATGGCAAGGACTGGTGGACGGCCACGTCGGCGGACAGGCAGCGCGTGGCGTACGTGTCTCAGCAGGGGCCGGTCCCGGGCTGGATGACCCTGGAGGAGATGGGCCGGATGTCGGCCCGGTTTTTCGCGCGCTGGGACAGCGGGCTTGCGCGCGAACTGGCGGGGCGCTGGGAGGTTCCATGGAACAGGCCGTTGGGACGGCTTTCCGGTGGCCACCAGCGCCTCGCCGCATTGATCCATGCGTTTGCCGCGAGGGCGGACGTGATGCTCCTGGACGAGCCGGCGGCGGGGCTGGACCCGGTGTCGCGGCGCGATGTTCTGAGGGGCCTCGTCGAGACGTTGGTGCGCACCGAGGGCTGTACCGTCCTGCTCAGCACCCATGCGATGGCCGACGTCGAACGTGTCGCGTCGCATGTCGCGGTGATGCAACAGGGGCGGGTGATTGCATCGGGGACCGTGGAGGACTGGCAACGCACCATGCGCCGGGTCCAGGTCGTCGTGCCGGGCGAGGAGGTGCCTTCGGACGTCGAGGTGCCCGGGACCTTGCGGGCTCGGCGTCTTGGGCCCGTCCTCACCGCTGTCGCCCGGGTCTCGGACGACGCCCAACTGGATTCCCTCCGGGCGCGCCCGGGCGTGCGCGTGAACGTCTTCCCCATGTCGATGGAGGAATGGTTCGTCGAATGGATGGAATCGCGGGAGGAATCGGGCGACGCGGGGACGGAATTGTGACGTGACAAGCCTGCCGGGTGCGGGGAGACCTTTGGGAAGCGCATGAAGACTTCGTTTTGCTGGCCATGGGGCATCGTCGCGTTGCTGCTCGTCGCCATGGGTGGCGTCCGGGCCGACCCCGTGATCCGTTCCATCCGGCCCAAGGGCACCAACCTGCTGGTCACCGTCGCCGTGGATGACGCCGCGCGACGCATCACGCTCGAGGGCCGCCCGCGCCTCGGCCCCGGCGGATGGCTCCCCAAGGCCACACGCTGGGTGGAGGCCCGAGCCGGGGAGGTGGCCTTCGAGATTTCCGTTGCGGCCGACATCGAGGTCCTCCGCGTGCGCAGCGAGACCGAGCAGGAACTCCCGCTTCCCGCCGGTTTCTTTGCCAAGTCCACCCGCTTCGACGGCAACGTCACGGTCTCCTCCAATCCGCCCCCCACGTCCATCACCGACACGCCCGTCAACAACCTCGGGCCCGGCGTGCCGTCCGACTCCAAGCTCACCGAGGGCGCCGCCGGGGGCCGGGCGGTCGTCGAGTCCGACATCTGGCAGGTATCGGGCTCGACGCTGTTCTTCTTCAACAACGTGCGCGGCTTGCAGGTGATCGACCTTTCGGTGCCGGACCAGCCGGTGCTGCGCGGCACGCTGTCGATGGCGGCGCAGGGCGAGCAGATGTATCTGCTCCCCGGCGGCGACAAGGGCGAGTCATGGCTGGCCTTGCTGGCGTCGGACGCGTGCGACGGGCAAGGCGGTGGCGTGATCCTTATTCGCGTCAAGGACCTCCAGCCGTCCGAGGTCGCTCGCATCCCGTATGAGGGGCAGATTCGCGAAAGCCGCTTGGTGGGGACGGTCCTCTACCTCGCCAGCCAAAGGTGGGGACCCGCTTCGGACCCCGCCGCGAACGGGGTTTGGCGGGCGGAAACGATCGTTCAGTCCATCGACCTTGCGGACCCGACGCTCCCGAAGTCGCGGGTGGCCGCCCTGATCCCGGCCGCGACCGACGCCATCCAGGCCACGGATCGTTTCCTGCTCGTGGCCACGTCGGGGCCGGCCTCGGGCAAGGATGATCCCGCCTTCCTGCCATGGCTTCGGCCGGGCGTGCACGGGGTGACCGTCTTCGACATCTCGGACCCGTCGGGCGTGGTGGTCCAGAAGGGGACGGCGCTCGTCCGCGGCCGTGTGCAGGACAAGTTCAAGCTCAGCCTCAACGGCGACACGTTGTCGGCCATTTCCCTTCGCGACCCGGAGTTCAAGCTGGTGCTCCGAACCAACCGGTTCGTCCGCACCGTCGGCCCCAACGGCGAGCGCCTCGACCCGCCCGTCGTGGACGAATACGTGTACAACGACTTCGTCCGCACGACGCCGTCGCAGACGTGGATCGAGACGTTCTCGCTGGCGGCGCCAGAGAAGCCCGAGCCCATGGGCGCGTTGAAGATCATCGAGGACGAGAGCCTGTTTGCGACCCGCTACGTGGGTGACCGCGCCTACGTGGTCACGTTCCGGGTGATTGATCCGTTGTGGGTCATTGATCTTGCCAACCCCCGCAGCCCGGCCATTCGCGGGGAACTGCAAATCCCGGGATACTCCAGTTATCTCGAGCCGATTGGCAATGACCGCCTCATGGCCGTGGGCGTGGAGCAATCGCGGGCCACGGTGGCGCTCTTCGACGTGAAGGACGCGGCCAACCCGAGGCAACTGTCCAAGGTGCACCTCGGCACGGGCTGGTCCTGGAGCGAGGCCAACAGCGACGAGAAGGCGTTCAAGTACCTGCCCGCGCTCGGCATGGCCTTGGTGCCGTGGCAAGGCACCGAGAAGGACGCGTGGACCCAGGGAATGCAGATCGTGGACCTGAAGGACGATCAACTGGTCAAGCGCGGCCTGATCCGCCATTCCATGGCCGCGCGTCGTGCCACCGCCGTCGCCGATCGCATCGTCTCGTTGTCCGGCCAGGAGTTGCTGGTGGTGGACGCCACGGACCGCGACCAACCCGTGGTGAAGGCCGACCTCGGGCTTTCTTTCCCGGCCGAGCGCGTGCGCGTGTCCGGCGATCGCCTCGACATCGTGGGCACGCCCACTGGAAAGGCCCCGCGCCTGTCCCGAGTCCATGCATCCTCGCCGGACGTGACCCTGGGATCCTTGGACCTGCTGCCTTTCCCGGTCGTCGGCATGGAACGCGTGGGCACGGCCTTGCACGTGTTGCACTTCGAGGCCGACACGTACCGCCAGGAGGCGCGCGTGACCACGAACGTGATCGTGGGCGGCAAGGGCGATGCCGGAGGCTGGATCACGAATCACATCGTCGTCACCAACTGGGATTCCGTGGTCATTCCCGGCCACTTGCACGTGCTCGAGGTGGCCTTCGATGGGGACAAGCCCCTCGCGCTCGGCACCTCGCGCATCGCCCGCCCCGAGGGCTATTACGGCGGTCCCATGAAGGGCATGGCCGCGTCGGACGGAACGCTCGTTTGGGTTGAGTCGGACGCGGGCTGGGCCTTGCCGTGGATCCGTCCCGGCATGGGGATTGGCGTGATGGACGGGCCGGCGATCCTCCCGGGGCGCGGTGGATGGTGGTGGGGTTGGCGCAACACCTTGGCCCTTGTGACGGAGGACGTCTCCACCCCGGGGAAGCCTGTCCTTGCCGCCGCCATGGTGCTGGGCGGGAAGGAGGGAGTGTCCGGGTTTTCCGGCGTGCACGTGACGGACTCCAAGGTCCATGTGTCGCACCGCGAATGGATCGTGCGCGAGGAGGAGGGGCCGAAGGACCGGGACGGGAACCCGACGCGATGGTGGACCACGGAAACGCGGCATGTGCTGAACGTCGTGGACGTCACCCATCCGCGGGAGCCCATGGTGCGCAAGCCGCTGGGCTTGCCGGCCGAGCTCGTCGGCGTGTCGCACCGGGGCGCCTTGCTGTACACCACGGGCACCACCACCAACTCTGCGCCCGGCACCACCCAGTTGACCGCGTTGGCCTACGACGGCGTCGTCGTGGCACCCGTGGCCGAGACGGCCGCGGGGGATGGCTCGGGCGCGTTGGTGCTTCCAGATGGCCGGGTCGCAACGGTCGAGGCCGCGACGACGGACGGGGCATCGGCACGGCTCGTGACATGGGCGGTGGGCGCGGACGGGCGATGGGCGCGTCTGGACCAGGCGAGGCTTCCCGGCACATGGGCGACGTTGCGTCGCCTCGGTGGGCTCGTCTTGGCGGAGACGGGCGAGGCCATGGCGTTCCTGCGGCCCGTGGAGAAGGGCTGGGCCGCGCTGGGCAACGGGCCCCGCCCTTGCGGCTTCTGGGGCGACTGGGCCTCGGGCGACGCGGGCGAGGACGCGGTGGCATGGTTGCCACGCGGGGATTCGGGGTTGGTGCGGCTGGCGCCGGCGGCGACCCTCACGGGACGATGAACGCGGGCCATCCATCCACGAAGGCGCGAGCGGCAGTCGCGGCGTTCACCGTGGTCGAGCTGCTCACGGTGGTGGCCATCGTCGCCGTGATCGCGACGCTGCTGTCGTCGGCCACCGCGGGCGCGCGGCGGCGTTCGAACCAGGTGGTTTGCCGTAACAACCTGCGGCAGGTGGCCATGGCGGTGGAGATGTACCAGGACGAGACGACGCGACGGCCGCGGAGCCTGACCCGGCTGACCACTCGTCCGTCCTTGATCCCGGCGGCGAAGGTCCTTCAATGCCCGTCAGACCCCGCGCTGCGCGAGCGTGGGGAGGGCACGGAACGGTCCCTGTGGGGCAACCGCGTGAACGGCTCCCAGGAGCCGTTCGTGGGCCGCGTGGGGAGCCCGGAGGAAGGCTCATGGGAAAACGAGGTCCGGGAGATCTCGGAGCGGGTGTCGTTCTCGTACCTGCATCCGTTGTCATGGCGGAGGGAGGCATGGCTGAAGCTGGTGCAAGGGAAGGGGAGCCAGGTCGGCACCGTGGCATGCCAGTTGCACGGCGTGCGCTCGCCGTCGCCGGGGCATCGGCTCTTCACCGAGTTCGAGGGCCAGACCCTGCGCGGGCAACGCGATGGGTCCGTGGTCGGACGGAAGATCTTCCGCGTGGAGCCCGTCATGGGCCGCGTGGTTGCGGCGGACGTTCCAGCGCGCGCCTACGCCGCCCCCGTCGCCGGGGCCCTGACGGTTCCCTTCAACGACGACGAATACCCGTGGGAATTCTATGCCGACCATCCGCCCGGCGTGCGTTGATCCAGGGCGGGCCGAGGGACCGGCCCGCGCCGAGCCATGGGGTTCATGTCGGCTGACGGCATGGTGGGCGGGGTCCGAGGCCATGACGCACGGGCGGTTGTTGCTGGGCTTCCTCGTGGGTTGGCTGGTCGTCGTGTGGTTCCTCCCTTTGGTGGCGCATCCGCTCTGGATCCTCGCTCATGCCGTCGTGTACGCGATGCTGGCGGGACCCGCGATGGGCGGGGCCGACGTGATCCGGGGATGCGAGGAGCATGCGTTCGCGGGGCCCTTGACCCGCAGGCAACGCTATGGTGGGAGGCTTGTGCTTGGCCTTGGAACGGTGCTGGCGTTCACCGGGATGAGCGTGGTGGCGCTCGCAGGCAATCTCTCGGACGTCCTGCTGCGCGTCTTCGTCAGCAGCGCGCCCGCCGCGATGGAGCTGGAGCATTCGCTGACGTGGAACGGTCTGGTATGGGTCGTGCCCGTGACGGTCTTCGCGATTGGGTTTGTGTCGTCGGCGCTGGCGCGGACGCGCGTGCATGCCCTGCAGGGATGGTTGTGGGGCATCCTTGGGACGTTGGCCTGCCTGCGGGGGACGTTGGCGCTTGAGGAACTGCGTTTTGGACGGTTGAACGGGTGGTTTGCCGTGCCGGGCTTGGTTGGCATGGCGGTCACGGCCATGGCCACGGGTTGGGCGTTGTACCCACGCAAGGAGGCGGTGACGGATGGCGGGCCGCTGAGGGTGCCGCCGGGATGGTGGGCCGGCATGCTGGCGATGGTGTCCGCGATGGTTGCCGTGGGCGTGCTCGGCCTGTGGTTTGCGAGGAACATCTCCCGCATCGCGGAGTGAGGGGGCGCCATGCCTCGCCTTGGCCGCGTGCCGGCACGCAGCGGCATCCGCAGGCCCCCTCCGCCGGGACTTTGCCGACGCGACCCAAGCTTGAACCGGCGTCTTCGGTGACGGCTTCCGGGTCTGCCCTGTCCATCCCCGCCCCGCACCCGGGACCCGGCTCCCGAACCCAACCCCAAGGCCTGCCTTCTCGATGCCGGATCCCGTGTCGCATGCTGGCATGGAGGAATACCCTTGGTCTCCCAACCTCGCGAGCCATGGCAGGCGCCGTGCCGGCGCGTGCTGGGGGGCGGTTGCGCATGGACTTTGGCTCGGGGCGCCCAAGCCCTTGCTTTTCTGCGTCTTGGCGTCCCTGCGGGGGGGGGCCGCCGCACCAATCTCGGAATGACTTCATGGGACGTCGCGTTTGGGCTCGCTCGGAAAAGCCAAGATGCCAGGAAGGCCTGCCAAGTCTTCGCCCGGCTGCGGCACACGAGGCGGGAACCGGGCACGGGCGAGGAGCCTGCGAGGGGACTGGATCGCGGCGCAAATCCCCGCGAAAGCGGGAGGGAATCTCTCGATCCCCATGCGGATGGGTTGCGGCAGGCTGCGTGCCAACATGCCATCTTGGCGGATGGGCATGAACCCCGGCATCGGCATCCATGACGCTGCATTCTTCGCGTCATGGCGTCATGGCGCGAGAGATTCTCCGCTGCATGCATCCCGGAATCAGCGCCTGGGACGGCTTGAGTTTTTTCACGCCAGGGAACTGCCTACGCGCGGAACAGGGGCGCGGAATTGGGGATTGATTCGCGGGCCTGAATCCATAGCATCGACGCCGTGATTCCGGTGGCGCAACGCAGGGTATGCCTCGTAACGGTCCCTCGGGACTGACGCGGCCACCCATGCGGTAGCACACTGGCTCCTGGGTCGCCCGCAGTTCCCCGAGGGAACGCGGGTTTTCGATTTCCGGGGGCTTGTCGCGGCGTGGGCCGCAGGTTGGTCCGGGAACGACGACGAAGAACCCATGGCCAAGCCCGCGCGAATAGGAAGAAAACAGAAATGCAACGTCATACCATCTCCGTCCTCGTCGAGAACAAGTTCGGCGTCCTGACGCGCGTCACCGGCCTGTTCTCCGGGCGCGGCTACAACATCGACACCCTGAACGTTGCGCCGACGCACGACGAGACCCTGAGCCGCATGACCATCGTGACGCGCGGGGACGCCTCGACGGTGGAGCAGATCGTGAAGCTGCTGGACAAGCTCGTGGACGTGGTCCGCGTCATCGAGTTCCGCAAGGGTTCCTACATCGACCGCGAGCTGGTGCTGGTGCGCGTGAAGGCGGACGCCGGCAACCGCGCCGAGGTCTGCCAGCTCGCCGAGCTTTTCCGGGCCAAGATCGTCGATGTCCAGCCCGACTCCGTCACCATCGAGATCACGGGTGGCGAGCAGAAGATCGAGAAGTTCCTGCTGTTGATGAAGGGCTTTGGCATCCAGGACCTCACGCGCACCGGGCAGGTCGCCTTGCCCCGCGAGTAGCTCGCCCGCCACGCCCACCCCTCCCTTTCCAAGAACAAACACAACACGTCATCCCACATCTGTTATGGCCAAAGTTTACACCGACAAGGACGCCGACATGGCGGTCCTGAAAGGCAAGACGCTCGCGGTCCTTGGCTTCGGCTCCCAAGGCCACGCCCATGCCCTCAACCTCAAGGAGTCCGGCCTCAACGTCGTCATCGGTCTCTACGAGGGTTCCAAGTCCATCGCGGTCGCCCAGGAAAAGGGCTTCGAGGTCCTCGCCACCGCCGAGGCGGTGCGCAAGGCCGACGTCATCATGGTGGCGTTGCCGGACACCAAGCAGGCCGCCTGCTACGAGAAGGACATCGCGCCGAACCTTTCCAAGGGGAAGACCCTGCTCTTCAGCCACGGCTTCTCCATCCACTACAAGACCATCGTGCCGCCCAAGGACGTCAACGTGATCTTGGTCGCCCCCAAGGGCCCGGGTCACATCGTCCGCCGCCAGTACACCGAGGGCAAGGGCGTGCCGAGCCTCATCGCCGTCTATCAAAACCCGGGCAAGGACGCGAAGAAGATCGCCCTTGCATGGGCCAAGGGCATCGGCGGCACCCGAGCCGGCGTCATCGAGACCACATTCAAGGAAGAGACCGAGACCGACCTGTTCGGCGAGCAAACCGTCCTCTGCGGCGGTTGCAGTGCCTTGGTGCAGGCGGGCTTCGAGACCTTGGTCGAGGCGGGGTACTCGCCCGAGATGGCCTACTTCGAGTGCCTGCACGAGCTGAAGCTCATCGTCGATCTCATGAACGAGGCCGGCATCAGCGGCATGCGCTTCTCGATCTCCGAGACCGCCAAGTGGGGCGACGTGACCGTGGGCCCGAAGATCATCGACGCCTCGGTCAAGAAGCGCATGAAGGCCGCCCTGAAGGACATCCAGAACGGCAAGTTCGCCAAGGATTGGGTGCGCGAGTACCAGACTGGCTACAAGCGCTATAACGCCCTGCTCAAGGCCGGCGAGAAGCATCCCATCGAGAAGACGGGCGCCAAGCTCCGCTCCATGATGCCGTGGATGCAGAAGCGCAACACTGGCGGCGCCCAAGCCGCATACTAGCCGCGGCAGCGAGCCGTTGCTAGGCAGGCGTCCCCCGCGCGGGGGACGCCTTTTTTCTTCCCTGCGTCCTCCGTGGGCGGCTTCCCGTTCGTCGTAAGGCGCCGTCGGCCGGCCTGGGTCCCATCACCCAAAAGACGGCAGTGGGTGTGGGGATCAGTCCAACCCACAGGTGGAGGCCAAGGCTTGGCCCATGCTGGGCAGGCCGCTGGATGCCGCTTCCACCTTCACGCGGCCTTCATGCAAGGTGAAAAAGGCATCCTGCCGCTGGACTTGATCCCGCCAGAGCCGAGACGGCCCTGCCACGTTTCCGCCGGGCGAGGGCAACCGGCCTACAACCCCGCATGCCTCGCGTCTTGGCGGCATGGCGTGAGGCATTCCCCGCTGCATCCATCTCGTAACCCATGCATGAGGCGGCATGGATTTTTTCACGCCATGACGCCAAGACGCCATGGGCACCTGTCCCTTCAACCCTCGTCGGCGCAGCGTGAGGCGAGAACCGGGCACCCAAGAACTGCTGACGTGCGGATCAGGGGAACCGTTCCCGCCGTTGACGCCGATGGGGTGCAGGGGTTGTCTTGGGCTGTTCCAGCCATGAATCGCAGAAAATTCCTTGTCGTTGCCGCCGCGTTGCCCGCCGCCGCCCCTGTTGCATGGGCGCAATCCCGCAAGTCCTACACGTTCGGCCTTGTCGCGAAGTCGCAGGGAAACGCCGTGTTCCAGGTGGCGCGGGTCGGCGCCGAGGCGGCAGCGAGGGAGCTGGGCGAGAAGCATGGACTCAGGCTGCGCATCGACTGGCGCACGCCCAACGACGAGGACGCGCAGAAGCAGGCCGAGGCCATCGAGCAGCTCGTCCTTGCGGGTGCAGACGGCATCGCGGTGAGCTGCAGCGACGCCAACAAGCTGACGGCGGCCATCGACAAGGCCGTGGCTTCGGGCGTGCCGGTGGCGACGTTCGACTCGGACGCACCTGCGTCGAAGCGCCTTGTGACCTACGGCGTGGATGACCAGCAATGCGGCGAGCAGGTGATGGTGGAGCTGGCCCGCGAAATGGGGGGCAAGGGCGTGGTAGCGATCCTTGCGGGAAACCAGAACGCGCCCAACCTCCAGCGCCGCGTCGCCGGAGTGAAGGCCGAGGCCGCGCGCCATTCGGGCATCAAGGTGCGGGAGACGTACTACCATCGCGAGACCCCGCAGGATGCGGCGGCGGCCGTGGAGCGTGCGATGCAGGCGAGCCCGGACATCACGGGGTGGGCGATGATTGGCGGATGGCCTTTGTTCACGGAGAACGCGCTGCGCTGGCAACCCGGCACCGTCAAGTGCGTCAGCGTCGATGCCTTGCCCATGCAGCTTGCTTACCTGCGGTCGGGCCATGTCCAGGTCTTGCTGGCGCAACAATGCTTCCAATGGGGCTATCGTTCCGTGGAGCACCTGCTCAACAAGGTCCATTTCAGGAAGAACCCGCCCGTCGCCAAGGACGTGAGCCCTCTCGAACGTGTCACGCGCGAGAACGTGGAGGCCTACGCTGGCAACTGGAAGAAGTGGCTGCCCAAGTGACGCGCCCACCGCGTTGGCTGCATGTCTTGCACGAGGACGACGCGCTGCTCGTCGTCCAGAAGCCCGCCGGCCTCGTTTGTCATCCTTCGAAAGGCGACGCCGCGTCGAGCCTTGTTGGGCGTGCCCGGCTTCATCTGGGGCCCGGTGCGGAGCCTCAGATGGTCCACCGCCTCGACCGCGAGACGAGCGGCGTGATGGTGTTCGGCAAGACCGGGCTGGCGGCGCTGGAGCTGCGTCGGCTTTGGCACCATGGGTTTGTTTCCAAAGGGTACCTGGCGATCGTGCATGGGGATCCGTCCCGGGACGAGGGCGTCATTGACGCGCCGTTGGGGCCGGACCATGCGGGGACAATCGCCGCCCGAGATTGCGTGAGGCCGGATGGAGCAAGGGCCCGGACGCGGTTCCGCGTGGAGAAGAGGTTTGGCCGGCGGGAGGGCAGCTTTGCGTTGGTCCGGGCATGGCTGGACACGGGGCGGAAGCACCAGGTGCGGATTCATCTGGCGCACCTTGGGCATCCGTTGGTGGGGGACAAGTTGTACGGCCCTGACCCCGGGCTTTACCTCGCGTTCGTCGAGCGGCGGCTCACGGCCGAGCAGCGTGCGCAACTCGTGCTGCCGTGCCATGCATTGCATGCGGACCGCCTTTGGTTGCCGTGGGAGGGCAAGGAAATGGAGTTCAGGGCGCGGCCGGACGCCGTATTTCGGGGATTCTTGCGTGGGGAGGCCGTCGCGTGGCGCGACGACGTGTTTGACCCGCGGAAGCCCTCGGAGCCGATGGATGAATGACCTTGCAGCAACGTCTTCAAGAAAAACATGCCTCATGTGTAAGAAAACGGGGGGGAGGCGCGTTATGTTGATGAAAGGCCTGCCTTGACCCAAGCAATGGGCTTCGGGCCGCAGATGTCCTCACGGAGGTCTGCGGCCCGTTATCCTTTTGGCACGCATGAATTTCCGCCTTCCCGGCCCGCCCCGTTCCAAGCACGATGCGTCGGCTTCGAATGAGCGCGAGAAACACATCGGACTTCGTGGTGGTGTGCGGCGGCGGCGGATTCATCGGGGGGCACCTTGTGGCCGACCTGCGACTCCAAGGGTATCGGCGGATTCGGGCCGTCGATTGCAAGCCGCAGGGCGGTTGGTACCAGCGTTTCCCGGACGTGGAGAACGTCGTCCTTGACCTTGAGGACAAGCCGGCGTGTTACGCCGCGCTGCAAGGGGCGGACGTCGTGTACAACCTCGCCGCCGACATGGGCGGGATGGGCTTCATCGAGCTAAACAAGGGGTTGTGCATGCTGAGCGTGCTCATCAACACCCACCTGCTCATGGCCGCGCGCGACATCGGCGTGAAGCGATTCTTCTATGCCTCCAGCGCCTGCGTGTACAACGCCGACAAGCAGCGCGACCCCAACGTCACCGCGCTCAAGGAGGCCGACGCCTACCCCGCCATGCCGGAGGACGGCTACGGCTGGGAGAAGCTCTTCTCCGAGCGCATGTGCCGCCATTTCCGCGAGGACTTCGGGGTGCAGGCCCGCGTCGCCCGCTATCACAACGTTTATGGGCCGCACGGGACATTCGAGGGCGGACGCGAAAAGGCGCCCGCCGCGATCTGCCGGAAGGTCCTCCAGGCCAAGTTCACCGGGAAGCATGACATCGAGATCTGGGGCGACGGCCTCCAGACGCGGTCCTTCATGTACATCGATGACTGCCTTCACGGCACCCAGATGCTCACCCACTCGGACTTCGTCGAGCCCATCAACATCGGGTCTTCCGAGCTCGTCTCCATCAACCAGCTCGTGGACATCGTCGAGGAAATCGCCGGGATCCGCCTCCACCGCGCCTACAACTTGTCCGCCCCCAAGGGCGTGAACGGCCGCAATTCCGACAACACGCTCATCCAGTCCGCCTTCGGCTGGGAACCTTCCACGCGCCTCAAGGACGGCTTGGCCAAGACCTACGCCTGGATTCACGACCAGATGGCGCCCCGGTTCCGGTGATTCGCCGGGATGGGTTGCTGCCACCCGGCGGGCCATGCCAAGCCCCCAGCCGATGGAACGTCAAACCCCCGAGTCCATCCGGTCCAGCAAGGGACGTCGCCCCGTCGCGGCGTTGACTGCCTACGACCATCCCACGGCCCGGCTCTTGGACGAGGCCGGCGTGCCCATGATCCTGGTGGGCGACTCGCTGGGCATGGTTGTGCTCGGGCATCCGGACACCACGCACGTCACGATGGACGACATGCGGCATCACCTCCGCGCCGTCGTTCGTGCCAACACCCGGGCGTTGGTCGGGTGCGACCTGCCGTTCCGTTCCTACGAAGATCCCGGGCAAGCGCTCGCCAACGCCCGGCTCCTCGCCTCCGAGGGCGCCGGCTTCGTGAAGGCCGAGGGCGGCCGGGAAATCCTGCCCCAAGCGAAGGCCATCCTTGCCGACGGCATCCCCTTCTGCGGCCACCTTGGAATGCTCCCGCAACACGTGTTGGAAGAGGGTGGGAAGTATCGGGTCAAGGGCCGGGACGACGAGGGCCGCGTGCGATTGGTGGAGGATGCGCTTGCGTTGGAGGAGGCCGGCGCGTTCGCGTGCGTGCTCGAGTTGGTCGCCCCGCCCGTCGCGGCCGAGATCACCCGCCGATGCCAATCCATGGTCACCATCGGTATCGGGTCCGGCCCGGATTGCGACGGGCAAATCCTCGTGACGCCAGACTTGGTGGGCGGGTTTCCGTGGTTCACGCCCCGGTTCGTGAAGCCGCGCCTGAGGACCGGCGCAGACATCCGCGATGCCGTGGCGCGGTGGGTCTCGGAGGTGGCCGGCAAGGCTTCGGATGACAAGAATGACCAGGCTTGCCCTCCATGAACGGCATTCTCCCCGTCGTCGCGTTCGTGGGGCTTCGGGTCGGGTTGGCCGTCACGTTCCTGCTCCGGCGCGGCCGATTGATGCGTCCGTCGCGCCCCACGTTTGAGGAAGCCTCGCGACGTTGTCTTGAACGACTCCAAAATCGAGACTTTGCAGCCGTGGAACGGCATTTTGGGCGTCCCTTGCCGGGATGTGTCCGGGAGTGGTAGGGGGACCGTTCCGGGTTGTTGCGGGACGAGTTCGAGGTGGCGGCGGATGCCTCCGCCATGGGCGAGCGTTGGCACGGAGGCGTTCCTCGCCTTCGCCAACGTCGGATACGGGAACGAGCACCTGATCAGTCCGCGCGAGGAGGATCCCTCGGGGTGGTTCCATGATCATGAAACCGGCGAACACGGACGCGTCTGCGACCGGTTCACGACTTTCAGGAATTCGCCAAGGCCAAACGGAGCGGGGCAGGGGGCCTGATGTTCGCGAATCGTGGCCCTTGAGGTTTCCGGGGCGTGGAGGATAGGCTGGCCGGCAAGTCCGAGAAATAAGCGCCCTTGTCCTTGATTCACGCCATGAATTCCACCCCGCGGCTCAAGTTGTTCCTGATGATGGTCCTCGAATTCTTCATCTGGGGGGCATGGCTCCCCCTGATCTTCGGGTACCTGCCCAGCCTCAAGTTTGAGGTGTGGCAACAGCAGGCCATCCTCGCCGCGTTCCCCGTCGCCTCCATCGTGGGCATGTTCTTCAGCAATGAGTTCGCCGACCGGAAGTTCGCCGCCGAGAAATTCCTCGCCTTCTCCCACCTCGTCGGCGGCCTCGCCATCCTCGGGTGCGGCCTGACGCAGTCCTTCTGGCCGTTCTTCGCGTGCATGTCGGTGCACTGCCTGCTTTACGTCCCCACCATCTCGATCACCAACTCCATCGCCTTCGCCAACATGAAGGACCCCGCCAATGAGTTCGGCCTCATCCGCATGGGCGGGACCATTGGGTGGATCCTCGCCGCATGGCCCTTCACGTTCATCTTTGTCGATTGGGACATCGTCAATAAGGCCAACCCGGCCGGGTTCGTGGACTGGCTCGGCAAGGCGCTCTCCAGCCCGCTGACCGGTGACGCCGCCAAGGCCGCCACCCGTTGGACCTACATTGTCTCGGGCCTCGCGTCCCTTGCCTTGGCGATGCTCAGCCTCGCGCTGCCGCACACCCCGCCCAAGAAGTCCACCGGCGGCGGCACCGCATGGTCGCAGGCGTTCGGCCTCCTCAAGCATCCCTTCGTTGCCATCCTCTGGCTCGTCACGTTCATCGACTCGTTCGTCCACAACTGCTACTTCAACTGGACCGGCGTCTTCCTCGGCACCCCCAAGGCCGACGGCGGCGTGGGCATCGCCGCCAACTGGATCCAGCCCGTCATGAGCATCGGGCAAGTTGCCGAGATCCTCACCATGTTCATCCTCGGCGCGACCCTCAAGACCCTCGGTTGGCGCACCACCATGATCGTTGGCATCCTTGGCCATGCCGCGCGCTTCGCCGTCTATTCCTTCGTCCCGGACAGCGCCGCGCTCATCATCCTCATCCAGGTACTCCACGGCATCTGCTACGCGTTCTTCTTCGCCACCGTGTACATCTTCGTGGACGCCTACTTCCCCAAGGACATCCGCTCCTCCGCCCAAGGCCTCTTCAACCTCCAGATCCTCGGCGTGGGCGCCCTCGTCGCGAACTACGTCTGCCCCATCCTCATCCAGCAAACCTTCCACGTGGGCGACAAGACCAACTTCAAGGGCCTGTTCCTCGTGCCGTTGGCCGCGTCCGTTGCCGCCGCCGTCGCCCTCGCCCTCTTCTTCCACCCGCCCAGGCAGCTCTCCGCCAACGCAGGCGGTGGCTCCGCCCCGGCCCATTGAAGCCGGCCGAATCCAGTCGTCATGGCCATGAACTCAGCAAGCCCCATGAACCGTCGCCAATTTGTCCATGCTTCCGCCGTTGCTAGCGCGGCGGCCCTCGCGGGTGCCGGCTGCGCCCGTCGTCACCATCATGCGTCCCACGTGAACACCCCGCCCCGCGGCCAAAAGTTCGGCATCTCCCTCGCCGAGTGGTCCCTCCACAAGACCCTCTTCGCCAAGAAGCTCGACCACCTCGACTTCCCCAAGGCTGCTCGCCGTGATTACGGCATCGAGGCCGTCGAGCTCGTGAACCAGTTCTTCAAGGACAAGGCCGACG
>CAIYFP010000382.1 GCA_903925515.1 uncultured Verrucomicrobiota bacterium | reverse complement strand
GTACTGGATGCGCGCGCCGAAGCGCTCGGCCTGCTTCTGGAGCCGGGTCATCAGCTCGAAGCCGTCGATGCCCTCGGGGAAGCCGGGAAAGTTCTCGACCGTGGAGGTTGTGGTGAGGAGCCCGCCGGGCAACGTCCCGGTGAGGACGAGGGGCGAGAGGTTGGCGCGGGCAGGGTAAATCGCGGCGGTGAGCCCGGCGCAGCCGGTGCCGATGATGACGACTTTCTCCATAAAGCGGCGCACCCTACCGCCGTTCATTTGAAGGGCAAGGATGCGGGTGGACGCCCGCGACGGCCGGCTGGACGGAGACGGGGAAACGAAGCGACGGCAAGGGCTGCCATGGCTGGCCGCTTGCCGTCGTGCGTGGACCGGGATGGATTGCCCCGGCGGGGAGTCCTTGGGGCTAGGATTCCTTGGTGGAGCCGTAGGTGAGGGGCTTGATCTCGCGGCCGGAGCCGTCCGTCACCTTGCGCGTCTTCTCGTCGAAGTAGCACATCACGCCGAGGCGGTCGGAGGTTTCGGCAAGGCTGATGACGGTCTGGACCTTGACGGCGAGGTCGATGCCGGCGTTGGGCTGCTTGTTGGCGCGGATGGACTCGTAGAAGTTCTTGTGGTGGGCGGCGACGGACTCGCCGGGGAAGCCCTCGGAGGTCTGGGGATCGATTTCCTCGGCAAAGGGGCGCTCGGGGTTGAGCTGAACCTTGTTGCCGGCCATGTCGAGGGTCGCCATATGGCCGCGGATGCGTTCCTGGGTGCCCTGCTCGTTCACCGTCGAGGAGGTGATGTGCATGACGTAGCCGGAGGGGAACTCGGCGATGAGCTGGATGATCTCGGCGACGTCGCGCTCGTACTTGGTTTCCTGCTCGGGCTTGCGGCCCTCCTTGCGGAGGTCGGTGTGGAACTTGCGGCTGCCCACGGCGGCGACTCGGACGGGAAACTCGGGGTTGCCGGTGGCGAGCATGTAGGGGTGGAGCTTGTGCGGGAAAAGATCGCCGAGCAGGCCGGAGCAGTAGGGGTAATACTTGCGCCAGCGGAAGTAGTGGTCGGCGTCGAAGGGGCGGCGCGACTTGACCTGGTTGCCGAGCCAGAGGTTCCAGTTGATGTCATCGGGGGTGGCCCACTTCTGGACGTTGTAGTTCCACTCGCCCCACGGATTGTTGCGCATGTAGGAGCCTTGGAGCATGGCGATGGGGCCGATCTTGCCGGCGCGGATCCATTCGGCGGCCTTGTGCCACTTGAGGTCGGAGCAGCCTTGCGAGCCCACGTTGAGGAGCTTGCCGGTGCGCTTGACGGTGTCGTAGAGCTCGAAGGCCTCGCCAAGGTAGCGGGTCATGGGCTTCTCGACATAGACGTGCTTGCCGGACTCAAGGGCGGCCTTGGACACGGGGGTGTGCCAATGGTCCACGGTGGCGCAGAAGATGACGTCGATGTCCTTTCGCTCCATCACCTTGCGGTAGTCCTCGTAGCCTTGGGCGTCGTCGCCGGACTTGCTCTTGATGCGGCTGACGTGTTCCTGGACGCGATGCTTGGAGACGTCGCAGACGGCGGCGAAGGAGACGTTGTTCTCCTTGAAGTGCTCGAGGTTGAGGCCGACATGGGCGCCGCCGCCTTGGTTGCCGACGCCGACGAAGCCGATGACGAGCTTGTTGTTGGCACCGAGGACGTTGGCGGAGGGGGCTTGGTTTTGCCCATAGACGGGCGTGCGAAGGCTGCCCGCTGCGGCGAGGACGGAGGCGGCGGCGGTGGAGCGCTTGAGGAACTGGCGACGGTTGGTCGCGGGGGATTGGGAGTCAGGGGACATGATGCTTCCTTGGTTCAAGATATGACGGAGTGATTGGGGAGAGGCTAAGGCCCATGGGGCCGGTGGCTTCAAGGTTCAAGTTGGGATTGGCCGTGGCGGGTCAGTGGGTGCCGGTGTACTCGATCTTGAAGATCCTCGTGTCCTTGTTGTTGCCCCAGTCCTTGCCGAACTCGATGCCGTACAGGCAGCCGTCGGGGCCAAGCTCGAGGTCCATGGGGCGCTTGATCCTCGTGGAGGGCATGAACCGCTTCATCATCAACTTGCCCTCCGGTGTCTTCGCGATGTTGTCATCGGCGTCGAGCTTGACGGCGATGATCCAGTCGCGGGACCACTCGTAAATGAAGAGGGTGTGGTCGAACTCCTTCGGGAGCTTGGTGGGGGACGGGTTGCTGGGATCGAAGTAATAGACGGGGCCGGCCATGGCGGTGCGCCCGCCGGAGCCGACCTCGGGGAAGCGGGTGGTCGGGGCGGCGGGGTAGTAGATGAAGGCGGGCTGGGCCGGGGGCAGGTCCGCGATGCCGGTGTTGTTGGGCGAGCGATTGATCGGATGGGCGGCGTCCCAGAAGTCGCCCGAGGGTTCCCATCCGGCGGGTTTCTCGGGCAGCGCCGGCAGGTTGTTGGTCTGGCCCTTCTTGGTCAGTTCCTCGCGTTCCTTGCGGACCTTGTCGAAGCTGGCGCGCTGGTCCTGAACCTTTTGGCGGTCGGTGAAGTTGACGCGGCGGTAGGGGCGGTTGTCGCCGACGAAGAGCGGCCATCCGAAGAAGCCGGCCTTGCGGGCTTGGTTGACCTCGTCGAAGCCGGCCGGGCCGCGCTTTTCGTTGGGGCTGCCCGAATCGGGGCCGACCTCGCCCCAGTAGAGGTAGCTGGTGCGGGGATCGACCTGGATGCGGAAGGGGTTGCGGTTGCCCATGACGAAGATTTCCGGGCGGGTCTTGGGCGTGCCGGGCGGGAACAGGTTGCCGGGCGGGACGGAATAGCCGCCGTCGGCCTTGGGCTTCACCCGGAGAATCTTGCCGACGAGTGAGTTGGCGTTGGCGGAGGAACGCTGGGCGTCCCATGGATAGCGGCCCTGCCGTTCGTCGCTGGGGCTGAAGCCGTCGGAGTCGAAGGGGTTGGTATTGTCACCGATGGAGACGTAGAGGTTGCCGTCCTTGTCGAAGGCAAGGGAGCCGCCAACATGGCAGCATTGCTCGCGCTGGACCTCCATTTCGAGGACGACGGACTCGGAGGCGAGGTCGAGCTTGTCGTTCCTGAGGGTGAAGCGTGCGACGCGAATCTTGCCGGCCTTGCCTTGGCCGTCCTGGTAGGTTTCGGGAAGGGAACGATTGAGGTAAATCCACCCGTTCTCCGTGAACTTGGGGTCCAACGTGATCCCGAGCATGCCCTCCTCAAGGCCGGTGAAGACCGGGAGCCGCCCGATTTCGGTGGTTTGCTTCGAGGCCGGGCTCCACATCTTGACGATGCCGGCGCGCTCGGCCCAGAAGACGCGGCCGTCCTTGGCAACGGCGAGTTCCATGGGGTCCACGAGGGTGTCGGTGGCCTTGCCATCGACGGTCGCGTCCTCGTCAAGGATGACGCGGCGGAAGGAGGACTCGGGCGGGAACCAGGAGTCGGAGGCGGGGGCTCCGGCCGTGCCGACCGTGGGGGACTGGGTTTGCTGGGACCATGCAGGATCGAGGCCCGCGAGGGCGAGGCAGAGCATCGCGGGGAAAACGTGTGAGTGCTTCATGGGGAGGATTCAAGGCCAAGTCCCCGGGATTAGCAATCGGGGCTTGCGAATACAAACCACGCTTGTTCAGGCTGGGAACAGGCTTGACGGACGAGGAACGCTTTTCCTGCGACGCAAGGGACCCCAAGATGTTTCGCGAGACTCCAGTGAGCGTGACCGGGACCGATGGAGACCATGGGGGGCCGCGTTCCATGGGGCCGCGAGGCGTCACGCTGGATGCAACACCCTTGGCAGCGCATGGCGACATGACTGCTGTTCGCGACGAAAACCCGGGCGCCTCGGGGAGGGCGAGAGAAGGCTGGATCAATCGATGAACTCGGACAGGGAAGTTGAGACGAGGCGCAGGAGAAGGACGCGCGGAAGAAGCAAGCACCGGCAGGGCCGTGGTGGTCGGGGCTCCTTTGGCAAGTTTTTCGCCGGTGGCTACAAGTCCGCGGCGTCCGTGGCTCATGGTTTCCGCAGCGCTTGCATCCGGGTGGGGTCATGGCTTCGCCAGCCGAAGGTTCTCGCCGCCTTGGTTCCCTTGCTTGCCATCGCCGCGTTGGCCGTGAGGGCGGGTCTTTCCACCTGGACCATCTCCACCGTGGGTGGGAGCGGCACATGGACCCTGACCGGGCGTGAATGGGTCGGTGCCAAGGCAACGTTGGCATGGCGGGGCCTTGAGGAACTCGGCACGGCCAAGGGCACGCCGGTGGAATCCGCCGTGCGCCGTGCCGGAACGTATCCGTGGAACGACCAACTCCAGCGCGACGCGCTCGAGGCGATCCTGCGATTCCCCCAGCAGGTGGATGCCCTCACGGCCTCGCGGGTATCCGGGTTGGCCCAGTGGTTCCTGCTGGGCGCAAGGTCCGGGGATGAATTGAAGGGGATTGCCCGGCGTGCCCTGCTGGTTGCCCGCCAGTTTGACGAGGTCCCGGGCGTCTGGGACGTGTCGGACGCGCGTGACGTCGAAGACGTGCGCGCTGCCATCGTGGCCGCAATGGAGTCCATGCACCCGGAGATCGTCCCATGGCTTTGGGCAAGGCTGCCCGAGGGCATGCGGGCCGAGGATGCCCTCCGCGATTGTCATTCGGCATGGGAGGCGGGCTGGGGCGACGGCTCGCGCGTCAAGGCGGTCGAGGAGGTGAGGCGTTGGGTGGTTCAAGTCCCCGGCCCGGAAGAAACCCAGGAACGGCGGCTGCGGCTGGCCTTGCTGACCTCTGTCGGGTTGATGGACGACGCGCTGGGTGCGGCCGCGATGTCGGGGTTGTCACGCATCGGCAAGAGCCGAGCCGGCGACCATGCCGTGTTCTGGGAGTTGCTGCGAAGCGTCGGTCGGGAAGATGAAGTGGCCCGCTTGGCATCCGCCCTCGGAGCAAGGCCAGCCATGGCAGGAGACGGCAAGTACATCATGGCTGCGTGGGTCAGGCATGGCTTGCCCGAACTCGGCGCCGAGGCCGTCATACGTTTCCCGGACGTGGCCGGCCTCCCGCACCCGTACCCCATGACGCTGGCAGGGGCGTTCATCCACGCGGGTCGATGGCCTGACCTCAGCCGGTTCGCCTCCCAGGTTGGGTACTTTCGTGGCGGGCAAGATCCGAAGTGGAACAGCATGAGGGCAGGATATGCGGCGTTCCTTGCCGCAATTGCTGCCAACGGGATCGAAGCCTCCAAGGCCGACGATGGGTCGAGGGTCCAAGGGGCGCAGCGCGAGTCGATGGAGGGTCGCCTGAGGATCGCCATCGAGATGATGGCTGGAAACGACGTGGTCGCTGCGGACATGGCCAGCGTCTTGGATTCCATGGGGTACCCAGAGTTCGGCCGTCGCGCCCTCGAACTGGCGAGCACGGCGAAACCCTCCGGAGTCGATGCGTGGCGCAAGGTCGCGTGGGTGTCCCGCAGGGCCGGCATGGACGAAATCCTGCTGGCGGCCTCGGCAAGGCTGGTCGAGCTGGGCGCCGAGGTCCCCATGCACCGATGGTACTTCCTCGAGGCTAATGCCAACGTGGTCGCACCCGTTGGAAAGCCTCCCGCCAAGGCCCTGGAAAGCCTGCCCGGCATCAAGCCTCTCTTGGTTCATGAGTTCTTCAGGGTCATTGGAATGGCCAAGGCCGGGCTGACTCGCGAGGCGTCTTCCTTGCTCGCCTCGTTGCCTTCGTCCGGGCTCTCCAAAAGGGAAAGCTCGTGGCGAAACATCGCCATGATCGAGGTCGGGGCTTACTCGGGCGAGAAGGCCCAGCTACGGCGCCTCGCCGAGGGGATTGCGTTGGGCTGCGTTGGCAAGGCCCGACAGGCATGGATTCGAGGCATCCTTGGCACCCAGACGAACGTCGTCACGGGCACCCCCGGCATCTAGTGTCGCATCTCACAACGGGCGGGTGTTTCGCCGCGAGCGATGCTCGTGCCCAACGAGCCGCAGCCCCTCGGGTTGCCCCATGAAAGGCCCGGGGCTTCGCGGTTCGTTCGTCCAGGACCGCCGCACGCAGGCCCCATCCTCACGCATCGCCCAAGGCTTTCCTGGAGCAACCCAGCACCAGCGATGGATGAGTCACGACACAAGGGACCAAGCCCCACGAACCTTCGCCTTGATCGGCTTCATCTCCGCGTCAGGAAAACCGCGCACCATGGGCGCCCCGCGAAGACCTCAAGCCCACGGACACAATCAACGCGTGCAAGCAGCCCCTCCTTTCCATGGAAGGACCCCCAAGGAGCGGAGGCCATGGCCCCCCTGCGGCGTCGTTCAACCCGCCACGCGGGAGCCTATGCCTTTCGTGGACCAATGCCGCGCCTGCCTCGCAGGCAAGCCCGACGCGGCATTCCCGCCGCCTTTCGATGGCGCGGGATCCGGACGCAGGCAAGGCGGAATCTCCTTCCGGCCGGGCCTGAGATAGTCCGCCACGACGGCCCCCCGTGCCGCCGGCCCGTCCGTCTCGGCCACCTCGTGCAACCGTTCCAGCAGCAGCTCGTACTGCCGGTTCAGCGCGATCCCGGACGTGTTCACCCGCCGGGCGTGCAGCCAGTCCGCGAACCGCATGAACTCGACGAAGGGCGACGCGCCAGCCTTGCCCCACAACATCGGCAGGCTCGACGCGAAGTTCCCGCTGTTGCCGTAGATGTCCCAGAACGCGGCGAACCGCCGGAGCCGGGCCATGTCCTCGAAGGCAATCAACCGCGTCCTCAGCACCTCGTACGGCGGCACCGGGCTGTACACCATCCCCCATTCCGCGTCATGCCTCGTGATGGGCGTCCCACGCAGTCGCTTCAGGATCCCCACCTGGATCTCCTGGGGACCCAGCCCCCGCAACCGGTCAAAACCACGGCCAAAACCTTCCATCGATTCGCCGGGCAACCCCGCGATCAGGTCCGCGTGCACGTGGACTCCCGTGCATGCGCGCAGCCATCGGAGGTTCTCCTCGAGTCGCTCGTGGTCCTGCCGCCTCCCAATCAACCTTTCCACCGACGGATCCAACGTCTGGATCCCAACCTCAAACTGCAGCGATCCCGGCGGAAACTGCACGATCAACTCTCGCAATCCCTCCGGCAACCGGTCCGGCACCATCTCGAAGTGCACGAACAAACCGTCCGTCATCCGCCCGAGAAAGAACTGCAGGATCCGACGCGACACCATCGGGTGCAGGTTGAACGTCCGGTCCACGAACTTGAACCGGCGCAGCCCACGCTCCATCAGGCGATCCATCGCGCCGAGGAAACCTTCCAACGGGAATTGCCGCACCGGGACGTCCAGCGACGACAGGCAAAACTCGCATGTGAACGGGCAGCCCCTCGACGCCTCCACGTAAACGATCCGATGGGCCACGTCCTCCGCGTCGTATAGCTCGTAGGGTGACGCCAGCCGTGAAAGCTCCGGCAGCACCGACTCGATGACCTTCGGCGGTCGCTCGCCTTGCAGCAGCCCCCGGCACAGGTCCGCAAACGAGAGGTCCGCCTCCCCTGTTGCCACATGGTCCGCGAGCCGCACGATCTCCTGCTCCGCCGTCTCATGGCTCACCTCCGGCCCGCCCAGGACGATCACCAAGTTTGGGGCGAGGCGCCGAAGGATCGACACAAGTTCCGTCGAGGCGCGAACGTTCCAGACATAGACGCCAAGGCCGAGGATGCGGGGCCGCAGGAGAAGGATTCGTTCCGCGATGTCGAGCGGACGCTGGTTGATGTCGAACTCCACCATGCGCGTCCGGGGCCGCAGATCGCCGAGGTTCGCGAGCAGGCAACGGAGTCCGAAGGCGGCGTGCAGGTGCCGGGCATTCAGCGTGGACAACACAATGTCCGGCGAGTCGGATCCTGCCTCGGGCGCGGGCAACGCGACGGTGGATTCGCGAGTCATCGGCGAAGAGCGAAGCACGCCGTCAAGGCCCTGTTCAATGGTGCGAAACCCGACTTCTGGCGGTCGCCTCCCAAACCCAACTCCTCGCCCACGCCAGTCGGTCGCGCTTCGCCCCCTCGACCGTCGGCCCTGACAAGTGGCCCGAGACGGGCGACGCCATGGCCGCGCAACAGCCCAAAATGGCATGCGTGTCCGAGGCGCCCGCCGGGGTCGGACTGCAAGAGGCCCATGACGGGGTGAACCATTCGCCGGGCAAGGCCGCGAGTGTCCACCGCTTCGCCTGCGTGCGCAGCAAGGCGGCCGGCGAGCCGTTCCGCCGCCATGGCCACGCCCCGGGGACCAAGCCGCAAGCAAGGCGTCATCGCGCGGGCCCGCGGCTTGGGCGGGAACGCCATCGGCTCAAGGGAACCTCCTTGCTGAAGGCCCGCACCTCCCGCAAGGAACGGGAGTCCCGGAGCGTTCCGGCCGGATGGATGCGGTCGCGGCGGATTTTCCTGCGCGCCCATGGCGTCCAAGGCCGGGTCGATTCAACTGGGAGGGAAGGGACCGCGAAGCAGGTTGAGCAAGCACGACCGGCCGCCTGACGCATCATCCGGGGGAGGCATCCCGTCTCGCCATGGCCTTCCCTTCGTTCCCGGTCCCAAGTCCCTCCCCAGCAAGACCCATCGCCCTCCCATCCTTGGAGGATGGATGTTTCATCCGTGCGAAAAAGGGCTTTGCTGAAGGGGCCAGTTTTGGTATCCCCGAAGTTCTCCGGTCGTTGTTGCCGGGAAATCTCTTCAATTTATGTCGCAGCATCGCAGTCTTCGGGCGGCTGCCGGGACCACCGGCGCCAAGCGCAACGTTCTCAAGCGGTTCGAGCGTGTCGCGGTCCTCAAGGCGAGGGGCCAATGGAAGGATGGGGAGCGCGTGACGGGGCTTCGGAAAACAATCCCGCCGGTTTGACCGGCCGCGTTCGCCGGCCCGTGGATTCGTACCGAGCGTCGCAGTCACCCTGCCCACCACGGATCATGGGCCTCGTTCGTCTGCAAAAATTCCTGGCTGATGCCGGGGTGGCGTCGCGCCGCGCGTCCGAAAAGTTGATTGTCCAAGGACGCGTGACGGTGAACGGCGCCGTGGTGGATGCCTTGGGTTGCAAGGTTGAACCGGGCGGGGTCGTTGTGGCCGTGGATGGACAACCCGTCCGGGTGCGCCGGAAGATTTACGTGGCCCTCAACAAGCCGCGCGGCGTCCTGTGCACAAGGTCAGATCCCCAAGGGCGACCGACCGTGATGGACCTCCTGCCCAAGGAATGGGGCGGGCTTTTTCCGGTAGGCCGATTGGACCTTGAGAGCGAGGGATTGCTTTTCCTGACCAACGACGGCGACTTCAGCCTTCGGTTGACCCATCCCCGCTACGGGATCCGAAAGCGATATCTCGCGGTGATCGAAGGCCGGGTCGGGGAGGCGGAGTTGGGACGGTTTACTGCGGGGATCGAGGACGAGGGCGAATTGCTGAGGGCCGAGCGGGTGAGATTGGTGCAATCCAACAACAGCCATAGCACGGTGGAAGTGGAACTGGCGCAGGGGCGTAACCGCGAGGTGCGAAGGTTGTTCGGCGCCTTGGGCCATGAGGTGGCCGAGTTGCGGCGCACGCAGGTTGGCCCGGTCCGGTTGGGCGAGTTGCCGCCCGGCAAATGGAGGGTTTTGTCGGGAGCCGAGGTCAAATCCCTCTTGCCGGAGCAAGGCTAAAACAGGGAACGTGAGAAATCCGGCAGGGTTGGCCGTCGATTCATCCATCATGAAGCTTGAAGGTTTGGCAGCACGCACGCTCGTGCTCGTGTTGTGTTCAACCATGGCGTGGGCCCAAGGCTCGCGGGTCCTCATCACGGAAAACACCAGCCTCAGGGCGCGTCCATCCATGGACTCGGAGATCCTCGCAACTCTCAAGAAGGGGCAGACTTGCGACGCCATGTCTTCCAGGGGTTCCGCCGCGTCGTCGGTGTCCGCCGATCCCGTGCGTTGGGTCGAGTTGACGGCGCCGTCGTCCGCGCGTGTTTGGGTTTCCACGGGCCTTGTTGACCCGGTTACCCGAAAGGTACGGGTGGAGCGGGCCAATCTTAGGGCAGGTCCCGGCACCAACTTCACCGAGGTGGGGCACTTGTCTCGCGG